>DASUIO010000028.1:0-6442 GCA_036279755.1 Polaromonas sp.
CGCACACCAAATTCGGTTTCAAACAGCACATACATCGGGCCGCGGTAGCTGGTCAGCCGCTCGGCGGTCAGGCCCTTGAAGGGGCCACCGGGCAGCCAGACGTCTTCGAGAATGGTGGGCACGCCCTGGAAGGCCAGGACCCGACGCAGCTGCAGCACGGCATCGCCCGCACGCAGGGCCAGGGAGCGTGCAATGTCCGCGGGCGCGCGCAGGCGTTTGCAGTCGATGATCTGCCGCTCGGCCGGTCCCTCGCTGTGGCTATCGCCACTGTTGGGCATCAGTCGCAGGAAACGGTACTGCACCTGCTGCTCGGCATGGGTGGCAACAAACGTGCCCTTGCCCTGGCGTCGCATCACCAGGTTTTCGGCGGCGAGTTCGTCGATCGCTTTGCGCACCGTGCCCTGGCTGACGCGAAAGCGCACGGCCAGCTCCATCTCGCTGGGAATCAGTTCACCGGGCTTCCACTCGCCGGTCTGCAGGCTTTTCAAAATTAATACCTTGATCTGCTGGTACAGCGGACTGAAAGCCGGGGCAATACCCGCAGCCGCGCTCGACTCGCGGGTGCTTGCGGCTGTATCAGTCAATGAAAAAAGAGTGGTTGCCATAAGGAGACTGTGGGTTACAACGACGGCGCGGCGCGCATGGAAACTAAAAGTAAATCATATCTTATATAAGATACAAGACAATTTGACGCATGGCATTTTTCAAGCGTAAAATATTTGGTTGAGCTGAACGCGCAGCCTGTCCATTTCGGGGAGGTCGAGGGTATTGGAAGGCGCTGGAAAACGTCCCCAAAAAACCTGCCCAGATCCGTCCGAAGTTCCCAAGGTTGATGCTAAAGATCTCGCCTCGCATTTTCTTTCACGTAATTTTTAACTTCCTGGAGTTGTCAATCATGAGCAAAAACCCCGTCCGTGTTGCAGTCACCGGTGCAGCAGGTCAAATCGGTTACGCATTGCTGTTCCGCATTGCGTCTGGCGAAATGCTTGGCAAAGACCAGCCCGTCATTTTGCAACTGCTCGAAGTTCCCGTTGAAGGTCCGCAGAAGGCACTCAAAGGCGTGATTATGGAGATCGAGGACTGCGCTTTCCCGCTGCTCGCCGGTATTGAGGCCCATGGCGACCCGATGACCGCCTTCAAGGACACCGACTACGCGCTGCTGGTCGGTGCCCGTCCACGCGGCCCCGGCATGGAGCGCGCCGATCTGCTGGCCGCCAATGCACAGATTTTCACGGCACAAGGCAAAGCGCTCAATGCGGTTGCCAGCCGCAATGTCAAAGTGCTGGTGGTCGGCAACCCTGCCAACACCAACGCCTACATCGCCATGAAGAGCGCACCCGACCTGCCACGCAAGAATTTCACCGCCATGCTGCGGCTGGACCACAACCGTGCCCTGAGCCAGATCGCTGCCAAAACCGGCACCAAAGTTGCTGACATCGAAAAACTCACCGTGTGGGGTAATCACTCGCCTACGATGTACGCCGATTACCGCTTCGCCACTGTGAATGGCAAAAGCGTCAGGGACCTGATCAACGACCAGGTCTGGAATGCCGACGTGTTCCTGCCCACCGTGGGCAAGCGCGGCGCCGCCATCATCGAAGCGCGTGGCGTGTCTTCCGCTGCATCGGCTGCCAATGCGGCAATCGACCACATGCGTGACTGGGCGCTGGGCACCAACGGCAAATGGGTCACCATGGGTGTTCCATCGGACGGCCAGTACGGCATTCCAAAAGATGTCATGTTCGGCTTCCCCGTCACCACCGAAGGCGGCGAATACAAACTGGTCGAAGGTCTCGCGATTGACGAGTTCAGCCAGGATCGCATCAACAAGACGCTGAAGGAGTTGCTGGACGAGCAAGCCGGCGTAGCGCACCTGCTCTGATTCCATACCCTTATCAAGCAATGAGACATCCGCGCGAAGTTCTCCTGGGAGCCCAGGCGGCAACAGGTTTCCTTCCTGTTTGCGACCACTACAGCGGTGTGGAGGCGCGGATGCGCAAAAGCCTGCAGTTGCAGGCCGACATGATCGAAGAGTTTGGCACCTGCATTTTTGACGTGACGCTGGACTGCGAGGACGGTGCGCCGGTGGGTGGTGAAGCCGAGCATGCGGCCATGGTGGTGGCACTGGCAACACTCGCCAGTGACAAAGCCCGCGTCGCCGTTCGCGTTCACGCGGTGGATCATCCTGCGTTTGAGTCGGACATGGCTGTCATCGCCGGAAAGCTGGCGCGCATGCTTTCCCACATCACGGTTCCCAAGGTCGAATCCGTGGAGGATGTGATCAAGGCCGAGCAGATGTTGTTGGCAGCGTCGGCTGACGATTTGCCGCTGCATGTGCTGATCGAGTCACCCGCCGCTGTGCATCGCGCCTTTGAAATCGCCGCGCATCCCCGGGTGCAGTCGCTCAGCTTCGGGCTGATGGATTTCGTATCCGCCCATGGGGGCGCGATTCCAGCCGACGGCATGAGCAGCCGGGGCCAGTTCACCCACCCCCTCGTGCTGCGCGCCAAGCTCGAAATAGCGTCGGCCTGCCACGCCTACGGCAAGGTACCTTCGCATTGCGTGGTCACCGAGTTCAATGACACTGAGGCGATAACAATGGCCGCACGCCATGCTCGGGAGATGGGCTACAGCCGCATGTGGAGTATTCACCCGAACCAGATCCGCCCCATCCTGGAGGCCTTCGCTCCCACTGAGCGCGAGATCGATGATGCTGCAAAAATAATAGCTATTGCTGCCCGTGCGGATTGGGCTCCTATTGGTTTTGAGGGTAAATTGCACGACCGCGCAAGTTACCGCTATTTCTGGCAGGTACTCGAGCGCGCGCACCAGACAGGCCGGGCGCTTCCCGCTGAGGCGCAAACCTATTTCCAGCCGCTCTTCACTGAGCTTCAACACACTACGAGAGCCGTATGAAAACTATGCACACCGCAACCCTTGCAGCCACGCTGGCCACCGCTGTTTTACTTGTCGCCCCCAGCCTGACAATGGCACAAACGACGACAAAGGCTACCAAACCCGCCGCTACGAGCACCAAGCCGGCGGAGAAGCCTGCTGCCAAAAAGAAACCCGCAGTCAGCGCAAACCGCACCAATCTCAAGAGTGCCGCCAAGAACGTGGCTGCAGGCATTGAAGCCGCCGAAGCCGCACTGACCCCGGCCGAGCTGGCCATTGCCGAGCGTGTGCAGGTAGGCAACCTGCCTTGCGAACTCGGTGCATCGGTCACGCTGGTTCAAGACGCCAAAGCACCCGGCTATTTCGACATGCAGGGCAAAAATTTCAAATACCGCCTGTTCCCGGTGCTCACCTCGACCGGTGCCATTCGCCTGGAAGACCAGAAGGCAGGCGCGGTGTGGCTGCAATTGGCCAACAAATCAATGCTGATGAACCAGAAGCTGGGCATTCGCCTGGCCGACGAGTGCATGAGCCCGGCGCAAATGGTTGTGGCCGAAAATTTGAAGATTAATCCACCCCCCAGCATTCTGGATGCGCCCAAGCCCGTAGCGATCCCAACGGCCATTGCCGCTGTAGAACCCCCCGCCGTAGCGCCGACGCTGCCTGCGCCAGCCGCCAGGTAAGCCCCATTTTTAAACCCACGATTTCCCCAGGATTTTGTCAATTATTTTGAAACCAGGAGTAGTCAGCATGTCATCTGAGTTCTTGCAAACCTACCGCAACCAGGCCGCCGGGCGCGCGCTAATGGGCATTCCCCCGCTGGCTCTGACGGCGCAGCAGACCGCTGAGGTCATCGAGCTGCTCAAGAACCCGCCCAAAGGTGAAGAAGCGTTCTTGCTGGAGCTGATCACCCACCGCGTTCCGGCCGGTGTGGACGACGCGGCCAAGGTCAAGGCCAGCTACCTCGCGGCTGTGGCGCACGGCACCGAGCAGTGCGCGCTGATCTCACGCGTGCAAGCCACGCAACTGCTGGGCACCATGCTGGGCGGCTACAACATCAGCCCGATGATCGCGCTGCTGGACGACGCCAATGAGAGCGTCGCAAGCCAAGCTGCCAGCGGCCTGAAAAACACCCTGCTGATGTTCGAACAGTTCCACGACGTCCAGGAAAAAGCCGACAAGGGCAATGCCCACGCCAAAGCCGTGCTGCAAAGCTGGGCCGATGCCGAGTGGTTCACCAGCCGTCCTGAAGTGCCCGCATCCATCAAGCTGACGATCTTCAAGGTCGCCGGCGAAATCAATACCGACGATCTGTCTCCCGCCCCGGATGCCTGGAGCCGCCCCGACATTCCGCTGCACGCCCTGGCCATGCACAAAAACGCGCGCCCCGGCGTCACGCCTGAAGAAGATGGCAAGCGCGGCCCGATCAAGTTCATGGAAGAGCTCAAGGCCAAAGGTAACCTCGTGGCTTACGTGGGCGACGTGGTCGGCACGGGCTCCTCGCGCAAGTCGGCCACCAACTCGGTGCTGTGGTGGACTGGCGATGACATTCCCTACGTGCCCAACAAGCGTTTTGGCGGCATCTGCCTGGGTAGCAAGATCGCGCCAATTTTCTACAACACCATGGAAGACTCCGGCGCGTTGCCGATCGAGCTCGACGTGAGCCAGATGGCCATGGGCGATGTGATTGAACTGCGCCCCTACGAAGGCAAGGCGCTGAAAGACGGCCAGGTCATTGCCAGTTTCAAGCTGAAAAGCGATGTGCTGTTTGACGAAGTGCGCGCCGGTGGCCGCATTCCCCTGATTGTGGGCCGTGGCTTGACCGCCAAGGCGCGCGCCGCGCTGGGCTTGCCCGTGTCCACCCTGTTCCGGGTGCCGCAAAGCCCGACAGCCAGCAGCCGCGGCTTCACGCTGGCCCAGAAAATTGTCGGCCGCGCGGTTGGCCTGCCTGAAGGCCAGGGCGTTCGCCCGGGCACCTATTGCGAACCCAAAATGACCAGCGTGGGCAGCCAGGACACCACCGGCACCATGACGCGCGACGAGTTGAAAGACCTGGCCTGCCTGGGCTTCAGCGCTGATCTGGTGATGCAGTCCTTTTGCCACACGGCGGCCTATCCCAAGCCCATCGACGTAAAGATGCATCACGAACTGCCTGAGTTCATGAGCACGCGCGGCGGCATCAGCCTGCGTCCCGGCGATGGCATCATCCACAGCTGGCTCAACCGCATGCTGCTGCCCGACACCGTCGGTACCGGCGGCGACAGCCACACGCGTTTTCCGATCGGCATCAGCTTCCCTGCTGGCTCCGGCCTGGTCGCGTTCGGCGCGGCAACGGGTGTGATGCCGCTGGACATGCCAGAGAGCGTGCTGGTGCGTTTCAAGGGCACCTTGCAGCCTGGCATTACGCTGCGCGACCTGGTCAACGCGATTCCTCTGTACGCCATCAAGGCGGGCTTGATGACCGTTGCCAAGCAGGGCAAGAAAAACGTTTTTTCAGGCCGCATTCTGGAAATTGAAGGCCTGCCTGACCTGAAGGTCGAGCAAGCCTTTGAATTGAGCGACTCTTCGGCCGAACGTTCCGCCGGCGGCTGCACGGTCCATCTGAACAAGGAACCCATCATCGAGTACATCACCAGCAACATCACCATGCTCAAGTGGATGATTGCGACGGGGTACGAAGATGTGCGCACCATCAAGCGCCGCATCGCCGCCATGGAAGCCTGGCTGGCCGACCCGCAATTGCTCAAGGCCGATGCGGATGCCGAATACGCCGCCGTGATCGAGATTGATCTGGCCGAGATTCACGAGCCCATCGTGGCCTGCCCGAATGACCCCGACGACGTGAAGACGCTCGGCGAGGTGGCTGGCGCTGTCATTGAAGAGGTCTTCATCGGCAGCTGCATGACCAATATCGGCCACTTCCGTGCCGCCTCCAAGCTGCTGGAAAACAAGCGTGACATCCCTGTCAAGCTCTGGATGGCGCCGCCGACCAAGATGGATGCCAAGCAACTGTCCGAAGAAGGCCACTACGGTGTGCTGGGCTCGGCCGGCGCGCGCATGGAAATGCCGGGCTGCAGCTTGTGCATGGGCAACCAGGCCCAGGTGAAAGAGGGCGCAACCGTGTTCTCAACCTCGACCCGAAACTTCCCGAACCGCCTGGGAAAAAACTCCAACGTATACCTGGGTTCCGCCGAACTGGCAGCCATCTGTGCCAAGCTTGGCCGCATTCCGACCAAAGCCGAGTACATGACCGACATGGGCGTTCTGACGGCTGCCAGCGACCAGGTTTACATGTATTTGAACTTTGACCAGGTCAAGGATTACACCGATTTGGCCGAGACCGTGAAAGACGGTGTAGCGGCTTAAAAGCTTCACCTTCTTCAATAGAAAGGCGGCCTTCGGGCCGCTTATTTCCTGGTGCCAGCCCCGATCCAGAATGGGAAGCTGTTGCTGTTTTGCAGGATCGCGTCAGTTCTTCGTCGTACCCATACCGCATGGACAACTTGTCAGTCATTCAGTCGCTCGGTCTGACCCTTCCCAGCCCGGC
>DASUIO010000029.1:0-9798 GCA_036279755.1 Polaromonas sp.
GACAGCACTTCCTCGTAACCCGAGTCGCGGATCTTTTCCTGGACCAGCGAGAAAATTTCCTCGACACGTGCTTCAATGACGCTTGCCAATGCCTGTTTGCTGAGCATGCGGGGGCCGCGGTCACCCAGGCCGGGCACTTCCACCTGCGTGTCGGGGTCGGCCAGCAGTTGCTTGGCATAGCCGCTTTCCACCTTGATGTCCTCGGCGTCCTTGGTGGGCGTGCGCAGCGCCATGGCGATGTCGCTGGTGATGAGGTCGCCGGCAATCGGAATCACCACGGTGTGGCGGATCGCGCCACCGGTAAAGATGGCGACATCGGTGGTGCCGGCGCCAATGTCCACCAGCGCCACGCCAAGGTCCCGCTCGTCCTGCGTCAACACCGACAGGCTGGATGCCAACGGGTTGAGCATCAGCTGGTCCACTTCAAGGCCACAGCGCCGCACGCATTTGATGATGTTTTCAGCGGCACTTTGCGCGCCGGTCACGATATGCACTTTGGCCTCCAGACGGATGCCGCTCATGCCGATGGGCTCGCGAACATCCTGGCCGTCGATCACAAACTCCTGGGGTTCAACCAGCAGCAGGCGCTGATCGGTGGAGATGTTGATGGCCTTGGCCGTCTCGATCACCCGGGCCACATCGGCCTGCGTGACTTCCTTGTCTTTCACCGCGACCATGCCGCTGGAATTGATGCCGCGGATATGGCTGCCCGTGATGCCGGTATAGACACGGGCGATCTTGCAGTCAGCCATCAGTTCGGCTTCCTTGAGGGCCTGCTGGATGCTTTGCACGGTGGCCTCAATATTGACCACAACGCCGCGCTTAAGGCCGCTGCTCGATGCAATGCCCAAGCCCGCGAGCTTGAGCTCACCACCCGGCATGATCTCGGCAACCACGGCCATCACTTTGCTGGTTCCAATGTCCAGTCCGACTACCAGTTCTTTGTATTCTTTGGCCATCTGTCTACCTTTTCGTTTTTCCGCTGTCTTGGTCACCGGGGCTTCCCGTGGTGACGCCTCTGAGCTTGACTGCATAGCCATTGCCATAACGCAGATCGGCGGACGCCAGGTCTCTTCCGAACCTCTCGGAAACCTGTGTCAGCGTGGCAATGAAGCGACGCGCGCGCGCCTGTACCTCACCCGGCGAGCCGTGCCCCAGCTCGATCACGGCGCCACTGTCCAGCTGAGCGCGCCAACTGCCTTGCCCGGTCAACTGCAGTTGTTCCAGCACAGCGTCGATCTCTTCAAACATCGGGGACAGCAACTGGTAAGCCTGGAGCACCAGCGGGGCCTGTCCCTTCGGTCCATTGAGCAGCGGCAGGTCTTCGGCTTCCACGTCACCCTGGTTGGCCTCAAATACTTCTCCAAAGCTGTTGACCAGCCGGGCATCGCCCTCCGGACCCCAGTAGGCGATGGGCTTGTGCTCCTGCAGGATCACCTTCAGCCGGCTCGGAAATTCGCGCTGTACCACGGCCCGGCGAACCCAGGGCACCGCCTCGAAAGCCACGCGTGTGGAATCCAGGTCCACCGTCAAGAAATTGCCAGCCAGTTTTGGCGCCACATTGGCGCGCAAGGTGACGGCATTGTTGTGCGTCAGATCGCCCTGTACATGAATGGCGCTCAGGTTGAACAGCGACTGACGCATCAACCACGCCGCGGCCACCGCCAGCACCATAACGGTGAACACCACGCCAAGCACCCCCGACAAGGTGTTCATGAGCTTGACGTCCCGCGGCAGGGACGGGGGCAGCCGCTGTGACGCGCGCTTTGGCAGTGGCAGGGTGCGACTCAAGGGGCGGCTCCGCTGTGTTGCTGGTAATCGAGCGCGGCGGTCTTCAGCACCTCGATGCACAGGTCTTCATAGGAGATGCCAGCCGCCCGCGCAGACATGGGAACCAGGGAATGCCCCGTCATGCCAGGCGAGGTGTTGATTTCAAGCAGGTAGGGCTTGCGCGTGGCCTTGTCAATCATCACGTCGATGCGCGCCCAGCCGCGGCAATTGAGTGTGCGGTAAGCCTGTAGCACCAGCTGCTGAATGGCGGCCTCTTCCCCATCAGGCAGTCCGCAAGGCACCAGGTACTGCGTGGTGTCGGTGAAGTATTTATTCTGGTAGTCGTAGTTGCCGTCAGGGGGGACGATGCGAATAACCGGCAAGGCATGGGCATCGGCGCCGCTTCCCAGCACGGGACAAGTCACTTCATCACCACTGATGAACTGCTCGCACAGGATGTCGGCATCGAGTTTGGCAGCCTGCGCCACAGCCTGCGCCATATCGGCCCGCGCGCTCACCTTGGTCAGGCCAAGGGAGGAGCCTTCCCGCGCAGGCTTGACGATCAGCGGCAGACCGAGCTTGTCGGGAACGGTGCTGATGTCGGCGCCGCCATAAGCACCCTGCGCATCGCGCTGGAGCAATACATAGCGGGGGGTGGGTAAGCCCTCTGCGAACAGCACGCGCTTGGTCATGACTTTGTCAATCGCCATGCTCGATGCCATGACGCCGGAACCCGTGTAGGGAATGCCCAGAAGCTCCAGCGCGCCCTGCACGGTGCCGTCTTCGCCGAAGCGGCCATGCAGCGCAATAAAGCAGCGCGCGAAGCCGTCCTTTTTTACCTCGCCGATGTCGCGCTCGGCGGGATCAAACGCGTGGGCATCCACACCGCGCGAGCGCAGTGCCTTCAAGACGCCGTTGCCCGACATCAGCGAAATTTCGCGCTCGGCAGACCGGCCACCCATGAGAACGGCTACTTTTCCAAAATTTAAGGGGTTCTGGCTCATGGTCAATGCCTCGCAGGCGCGCTACGCCCTGTTGTTTCCAGCATGGCAACGACTTTTCCCGGCACCTGCCCGATGGATCCGGCGCCCATGCACATGACCACGTCGCCAGCAAGCGCGTTGTCCAGGATGGCCTGCGGCATGGCGTCTATCTCATCGACGAAGACCGGCTCCACCTTGCCGGCCACGCGCAAGGCACGCGCCAGGGTGCGGCCGTCAGCCGCCACGATGGGCGCTTCACCGGCGGCATAGACTTCGGCCAGCAAAACGGCATCCGCCTGGCCAATGACTTTGACAAAATCCTCAAAGCAGTCGCGTGTGCGTGTGTAGCGGTGCGGCTGGAACGCCAGCACCAGCCGCCTGCCGGGGAAAGCGCCACGCGCAGCGGACAATGTGGCGGCCACTTCGACCGGGTGATGGCCGTAATCCTCGATCATGGTGAAATGCCCACCGCCTTTTGCCGGCAGATCGCCGTAACTCTGGAAACGCCGGCCCACGCCCTTGAATTCCGCCAGCGCTTTCTGCACGGCGGCGTCTGGCACATTGAGTTCCACCGCCACCGCAATGGCTGACAAGGCATTGAGCACGTTGTGCTCACCCGCGAGATTGAGCACAACATCCATATCAGGCAGCGTGACGCCGTTGCGCCGCTGTGCGGTGAAGTGCATTTGCGCGCCCACAGCCCGCACGTTGATCGCGCGCACCTGCGCGTCTTCGCCAAAACCGTAGCTTGTAATGGGGCAGGAAACCTGCGGCACGATGTCGCGCACGGCCGGGTCATCGGTGCACAGGATCGCCGTGCCATAAAAAGGCATGCGATGCAGAAAATCGACAAAGGCTTTTTTGAGATTGCCAAAGTCGTGCCCATAGGTTTCCATATGGTCGGCGTCGATATTGGTGACCACCGCCATCACGGGCGACAGGTTCAGGAAGGACGCGTCCGATTCATCGGCTTCCACCACGATGTAGTCGCCCGAGCCGAGTTTGGCGTTGGCCCCGGCGCTGTTGAGCCGACCACCGATGACAAACGTAGGGTCCAGGCCGCCTTCGGCCAGCACGCTGGTCACCAGGCTGGTGGTGGTGGTTTTGCCATGGGTGCCGGCAATGGCGATACCTTGTTTCAGACGCATCAGCTCGGCCAGCATCAAGGCACGCGGCACCACGGGAATGCGCATTTCACGCGCGGCAAGTACTTCGGGGTTGTCCGCCTGCACTGCGGTTGAGGTCACCACCGCATCGACCGTGACCAGATTGGAAGCGGCATGGCCGATGAATGTCTTGATGCCGAGCTTGGCCAGGCGCCGCAGCACCGCGCTGTCTGACAGGTCAGAGCCCGAAATGACATAACCGAGGTTGTGCAAGATTTCGGCAATGCCTGACATGCCCGCGCCGCCCAGTCCGATGAAGTGGATGTGTTTAATGGCGTGCTTCATGTGGCAAGCTCCTCGCAAGCAGCCACGACCCGGGCTGTAGCATCTGTTTTTTGCATTGTTTTGGCTTGCAGCGCGCGTTGGACAAGCGCAGTTCGCTCTGTTTTTTGTAGCATTTTTGCAAGTATTGAGGCCGTCAGGTCGCGTTGCTGCACCAGCCAGCCGCCGCCGTGTTCCACCAGAAACTTGGCATTGGTGGTCTGGTGGTCATCCACAGCGGCCGGAAACGGCACAAACAGCGCCGCAGCGCCCACGGCGGCAATCTCGGTCACTGTGCTGGCGCCTGCGCGGCAAATGATCAGGTCGGCGTCGGCAAATGCTTGGGCCGTATCTTCGATGAAAGGCGTGAGCTCGGCCTTCACGCCGGCTGTCTCATAGTGGGCACGCAGCGCCTCAATCTGACGGGCGCCGCTTTGATGCGTGACCTGCGGGCGTTTATCCGCCGGAATCAGTGCCAAGGCCTTGGGCACCAGTTCATTCAAGGCCTTGGCACCCAAACTGCCCCCCACCACCAGCAGCTTGAGCGGCCCACTGCGTCCGGCAAAACGTGCCGCCGGATCAGGCTGGCAGGTAAAGGCAGGGCGCAAGGGGTTGCCAATCCATTCGGCTTTCTTGAGCACGCCGGGGAAGGCCGTAAAAACGCGGTCGGCCACGCCAGCCAGCACCTTGTTGACCAGACCCGCCACGGAGTTTTGCTCGTGCAGAACCAGCGGCTTGCCCAGCAGCACACTCATCATGCCGGCCGGGAAGCTGATGTAGCCGCCCAGACCGACCACCACATCGGGCCTGACGCGCCTGATGACCTGAATGCTTTGCCAAAAGGCCTTGAGCAGACGCAGCGGCAAAAGCGCCAGCGTGGCCAAGCCTTTGCCGCGCACACCGGAAAAATCAATCGACTCGAACGCAAAGCCGCGCGGTGGCACCAGCTGGCTTTCCATGCTGGGATGGCCTGCGCTGCCCCGGCCGCCCAGCCAGTGCACGCGCCAGCCGCGCTGGCGCAAGGCTTCAGCCACGGCCAGCCCCGGAAAAATATGTCCGCCGGTACCGCCGGCCATGACGAGAGCTACACGAGCCCCCACGCTTGTCACTTTGTGTACTGCGCTGCCCCCCGAGGGGGTTGTGCTTGCTTGGGGCGGCCCGGCGCGGTACATGCTCGCCCCCACGCTTGTCACATCGTGTACTGCGCTGCCCCCCAGGGGGGCTGTGCTTGCTTGGGGCGGCCCGGCGCGGCGCACGTCGTGCTGGCTCATACGCGGCCTCCGCGCATGAGAACCCGGTTCTCGTAGTCGATTCTCAAGACAACAGCCAACGCAATCAGGTTCATCAGAATTGCCGAGCCGCCGTAGCTCATCAAGGGCAGGGTCAAGCCCTTGGTGGGCAAGGCGCCCAGATTCACGCCTATGTTGATAAAGGTCTGGAAGCCGATCCAGATCCCGACACCCTGGGCCACCAGCCCGGCAAACAGCCTGTCGAGCGCAATCGCCTGGCGGCCGATGTGCATGATGCGGCGGGTCATCCACATGAACAGGCCAATCACAAGCAACACGCCCAGCAGCCCAAATTCTTCACCAATCACAGCCAGCAGGAAGTCGGTATGCGCTTCAGGCAGCCAGTGAAGTTTTTCAATGCTGCCGCCCAGGCCCACGCCAAAGATTTCACCGCGCCCGAAGGCAATCAGTGAGTGAGTCAACTGGTAGCCCTTGCCCATGGAGTATTTGTCGCTCCAGGGGTCCAGATAGGCAAAAATCCGCTCGCGCCGCCACTCGCTGAGCATCACCATCAAACCAAAAGCGAGTACCACCACAGCCGCGATCACGAAGAACATGCGGGCATTCACGCCGCCCAAAAAGAGAATTCCCATGGCGATGATCGAGATCACCATGAAAGCGCCCATATCGGGTTCAGCGAGCAACAGCAAACCCACGATCGCAATCGCTGCGGCCATGGGCAATACGGCGCGAAAGAAACGTTCTTTCACTTCCATTTTGCGAACCATGTAATCGGCGGCATACAGCAGCACCGCAAATTTCGCGAGCTCCGAAGGCTGGAAGTTCATGATACCCAGCGAAATCCAGCGGCGCGCGCCATTCACGCCCTTGCCAATGTAGGGCACCAGCACCAGCATCAGCAGTACCAGAGACACGACAAACAGCCAGGGCGCAAGTTTTTCCCAGGTACTCATGGGAATCTGAAACACCATCGCCGCCACAATGAAAGCCACCGCCAGCGACAGGACGTGACGCAGCACGAAATGGGTGTGCGCATAGCGTGCAAACTTGGGGTTGTCAGGCATCGCAATGGTTGCCGAGTACACCATGACCAGCCCCCACATCAGCAGAGCCACCGTGACCCAGACCAGCGCCTGGTCAAAGCCTGCCATCCGCACAGGGGGTGTCGCCAGTGTTCGCGACAGGCTCTGACCACCCAAGCGGACCGGCAGAGCATCCGCAGCGGCTTTGCCGACGCCGGAGAACCAGCCGAATCGACCTGTGGTGGCCGTCACAGCACAGCCCCCTGTTCCTGGGCCATCGCCTGCACCGCTTCACAAAAGACCTGCGCACGGTGCCCGTAGTTGTCAAACATGTCAAAGCTGGCACAGGCTGGCGACATCAATACGGCGTCGCCGTTTCCAGCCTGCTGCGCGGCAAGGGCCACGGCTTCCTGCATGGATGCGGCTTCCAGCAGCGGAACACCACTGGCCTGCAGCGCAGACCGGATGAGAGGCGCGTCGCGTCCGATCAGCACCACGGCGCGGGCATAGCGTGACACGGGTTCGGCCAGCGGCGAGAAATCCTGCCCCTTGCCTTCGCCCCCCAATATCACCACCAGCTTGCGTTCCGTTCCCAAGCCCGCCAGCGCCGCAACCGTGGCACCCACATTGGTTCCCTTGCTGTCATCGAAATATTCGACGCCATTGATGAGCGCCACCGATTCCAGACGGTGTGGCTCACCCCGGTATTCGCGCAGGCCATGCAGCATCGGGGCGAGCGGGCAACCCGCTGCCACTGCGAGCCCGAGCGCAGCCAGGGCATTGGTGGCATTGTGCCGACCGCGGATACGCAGGGCTTCAAGCGGCATCAGGCGCTGGATATACAGCACCACTTCTTCGTCTTTGCGACGTTTGAAGGTCTCATCCGCCTCCGAGGCACGCACCAGCCATGCCATGCCGTTGACGGTTTCAATGCCATAGTCCCCCGGGCGCCGTGGTTCATCGCTGCCGAAGGTCAGGTAGGGGCGCGCCGGCTTGCCTTTGACCAGTGGCGGCAATGCAGCCATCACCAAAGGATCGTCCCGATTGAGCAGCATGAGGCCGCTGCGGCCATACACATGCGACTTGGCGGCGATATAGGCGGGCAGGGTGCCATGCCAGTCGAGATGGTCCTGCGTCACATTGAGAACAGTCGCCACAGTGGGTTCAAAGTTGTCCACGCGGTCCAGCTGAAAGCTCGACAGCTCCAGCACCCACACATCGGGCAAGGCCTGACCCTTGAGTTTTTCGTCAAGCTTTTCCGTCAGGGTATCGAGCAGGGTCGGGCCGATATTGCCCGCCACGGCCACTGATTTACCCGCGCGCTGCACCAGCTGACCGGTGAGCGAAGTCACGGTTGTTTTGCCATTGGTACCGGTGATGCCAATCACCTGCGGCGTATAGGCCTGATCCTCTTTCAACTCAGCCAGCGCTTGGGCAAACAGGCTGAGTTCGTTGCCGCAGGCTATTCCCCGAGCCTCAGCAGCACCGGTCACGCCCGCCAGCGATGCGGGCGACAAACCCGGACTTTTCAGCACCAGGTCGAATGCAGCGTTAGCCAACAGGGCTTCGCTCATCTCGGCGTGAATAAACGTTGCGGCAGGCACACTGGCGTGCAGCGCCTGAAGCTGCGGCGGTGCGGCCCGGGTGTCGGCCACCGTGACCTGTGCGCCGCAGCGGGCGCACCAACGCGCCAGCGCCAGGCCAGAAGCGCCGAGCCCCAGGACAAGAATATTTTTTTGGGCCAGCTGCTTCATCTCAGTTTGAGCGTTGAAAGACCCACCAGGCACAGCAGCATGGTGATGATCCAGAAGCGGACCACCACCTGCGTTTCCGTCCAGCCACTTTTCTCGAAATGGTGATGCAGCGGTGCCATCTTGAGAATGCGCCGCCCCTGACCGAAGCGTTTTTTGGTGTACTTGAAGTAAGTCACCTGCAGCATCACCGAAAGCGCTTCAACGACGAAAATGCCACCCATGATGGCCAGCACAATTTCCTGGCGCACGATGACCGCGATGGTGCCCAGTGCGGCGCCCAATGCCAGCGCACCCACATCGCCCATGAACACCTGGGCGGGATGCGTGTTGAACCACAGAAATGCCAGCCCAGCCCCCGCCATCGCGGAACAAAATACAAGCAGTTCACCCGAACCCGGGATGTGCGGGAAGAAAAGATATTTGGAATAGACCGCACTGCCAGTCACATAAGCAAACACACCCAGCGAAGAGCCCACCATGACCACCGGCATGATGGCCAACCCATCGAGCCCGTCCGTCAGGTTGACGGCATTGCTGGAACCCACAATCACCAGGTAAGTCAGGATCACAAAACCAAACACGCCCAGCGGATAGCTCACTTCTTTGATAAATGGCACCAGTAATCCGGCCTTGGGCGGCAGGTTCACATCAAAACCCGACCGTACCCAGCTGAAGAACAGTTCCAGCACACGCAGGTTGGAGCTCTCCGAGATGCTGAATACCAGGTACAGCGCGGCCACCAGGCCAATCAGGGATTGCCAGAGATATTTTTCACGCGAGCGCATGCCTTCCGGATCCTTGAGCACGACTTTGCGCCAGTCGTCAGCCCAGCCGATGGCGCCAAAGCCCAAGGTCACGAGCAGCACAATCCAGACAAAGCGGTTGGATAAATCGACCCACAAAAGAGTCGAAGTCGCAATGGAAAACAGGATCAGCACGCCACCCATGGTGGGCGTACCGCTTTTGCTCAAGTGCGTCTGCATCGCATATTCGCGGATGGGCTGGCCGATCTTGAGCGCGATGAGCCGGCGAATCACGAAGGGTCCGGCGATCAGGCCTATCAGTAGCGCCGTGACTGCCGCCATGACGGCGCGCAATGTCAGGTACTGAAACACCCTGAAAAACCCGAACTCAGGGGAAATCGTCTGGAGCCACTGGGCCAGGCTAAGCAGCATGAGGCTCTTCCTTGTGTTCTTGTGTTTGATTGATGATGGCTTGAACCACCCGCTCCATCTTCATGAAGCGGGAACCCTTCACCAGCACGCTGCCTGAAGCAGGCAGTTCGGCCACCACCGCTGCGATCAGCTCAGCCATATCCTTGAAATGGCGCGCCACGCCAAAGGCGCTGGCCGCCCTTTGAGACTGGTCGCCCAGCGTGAAGAGTTTTTCGATGCCCAGCGCGCGCGCATACTGACCTGCTTCGTCGTGGAACTGCGGCCCCTGATCGCCGACCTCACCCATATCGCCCATCACCAGCAGGCGCGGCCCGGGCAGTTCGGCTAAAACTTCGATGGCGGCCCGCATGGAGTCGGGGTTGGCGTTGTAGCTGTCATCAATCAGCGTCAGTACACGATCCTGCAGCCGCACGGATA
>DASUIO010000030.1:0-4138 GCA_036279755.1 Polaromonas sp.
GCAAACACGGATCATCAGCCGTTCCAGCCGCATGGCCGAAACCCTGGCAGAGGCACAAATGGTGGCGCACTCGGACGCCAGCGTGCTGCTGCGCGGCGAAAGCGGCACCGGCAAGGAACTGCTGGCCCAGGCGATTCACCAAGCCAGCGCCCGTGCCAGCAAGCCCTTTATTGCAGTGAACTGCGGCGCCATCCCGGAGGCCCTGCTCGAGTCAGAATTGTTTGGCCACGTCAAAGGCGCCTTCACCGATGCGGTGGCGAGTCACAAGGGTCTTTTTCAGGCAGCCGATGGCGGCACGTTGCTGCTCGACGAAATCGGCGACATGCCCCCCGCGCTGCAGGTCAAGCTGCTGCGCGTACTGCAGGAGCGCGAGGTCCGGCCCTTGGGTTCAAGCCAGTCCATTCCCGTGGATGTACGTATCATCTCGGCCACACACCGCGATCTGGATGCCGCCATGGCCGAGGGCCTGTTCCGGGCCGACCTGTACTACCGGCTCAATGTCGTCACATTGACCCTGCCGCCGCTGTCGGAGCGCCGCGAAGACATTCCCCTGCTGGCCAACCACTTTTTGCACCAGCTGGCCAAGAAGTACAACAAGCGCCTGAGCGGCTTCGCGCCCGAAGCCCTCAAAGCCCTGACTACCGCGGCCTGGCCGGGCAATGTGCGCCAGCTCTACAACGCGGTGGAGCAGGTCTGCGCCCTGTCAACCACGCCGCTGGTACCTCTGGCGCTGGTTCAACGCGCCCTGCGCTCACCCAGCGTGCAGGTGCTCACCTTTGCGGAGGCCAGGCAGCGTTTTGAGCGCGACTACCTGGTCGGCCTGCTCAAGCTGACGGACGGTAATGTGGCCGACGCCGCCCGTCTGGCCGACCGGAACCGGACCGAGTTTTACCGCCTGATGCAAAAGCACGGCTTGACGCCGGGGCATTTCAAGCCGGACAGCGCCCCACTGCCTTCTTTTTGAGTCGCTCTCAGGCGACAAGGTAAGTCCTTGATTTAAAAGGATTTTTTAACCCAAGTAGAAATACTGTCGCTGTCTGGCGACAAAAACCAGGATTTTTGCCCTTTTCCCCCGGTTTTTTTCTATGAAAAATTCTGCATCGTTCCCAAGCCTATGATTTAAAAAGGTTTTTTCAAGCTGGCACAGGGTTTGCCCTAGTGATTCCATGCAAGCCTTTTTTCGTCTTTCCCAACGCCTGAGCGGACTCGCGCCGCGAGCGTGTTTCGCGGCCCTGGCCTGTGCGGGGGCGCTGGCACTGACAGCCGCCCAGGCCCACGCCTGGGGTCTTGATGATGTCGCCACGCTCGCCAGCCAGCGCGCCAAAACCCCTTACAAGGAAGCCTCGCACGCCGTTCCGGCCGAGCTGGCCAAGCTGGACTACGACGGCTACCGCGACATCCGCTACAAACCTGACAGCATGCTGTGGCGCGCCGACAAGCTGCCCTACGAAGCCAATTTTTTCCACGTCGGACCGCAGGGAGATTCGGTTCGCATCCATGAAATCACGCCCCAAGGCGTCAAGCCTGTGCCCTATGACCCGGCCAACTTCAACTTTGGAAAAAACAAGCTCACACCCCAGCGCTGGGGCGACCTCGGCCACGGCGGGCTACGCGCTTTCAGCAACCTGAACTCGGCCACCTACAAGGATGAGTTGATTGTTTTTTCGGGTGCCAGCTATTTCAGGGCACTGGGCGCCAACCAGCGCTACGGCCTGTCGGCGCGCGGCCTCGCCGTGGACACCGTGGGCGCCAAGAAAGAAGAGTTTCCGCGCTTTACCGACTTCTGGCTGGAAAAACCCGCAACGGAGGGCGGTCCGCTCACTATCTTTGCCTTGATGGATTCGGAGCACATGACAGGTGCCTACCGCTTCAATGTCAAGCCAGGCGAGCAGACAGTCACTGAAGTGCAGGCCCGCATCTTCATGCGCCCAACCAATTCGCCTGTGGCCACGCTGGGCCTGGCGCCCCTCACCAGCATGTTTTTCTTTGGCGAAAACCAGCCCAAGGCTGGCGACTTTCGCCCCGAAGTGCACGACTCGGACGGCCTGATGGTGGCCACCGGTGACGGTGAATGGCTCTGGCGCCCGCTGCAAAATCCGGCCTCCAAGCTGGTCACCTCGTTCAGCATGAAAAGCCTGAAGGGTTTTGGCCTGATGCAGCGCGACCGGGCCTTCAACAGCTACGAAGACACCGAAGCGCGCTACGAACTGCGGCCCAGCGCCTGGGTCACGCCCTTGAAAGATTTTGGCGCCGGAAGGGTTGAGCTGCTGCAATTTGCAACGCCCGACGAAACCCACGACAACGTGGCGGCCTACTGGGTTCCGGAAAAAATTCCGGCACCCGGCGAGTCGCTGGACCTGGCCTACCAGATTGCCTGGCAGGGCAAAAACCAGCAACGGCCACCCAATGGCTGGGTCACGCAATCGCGCCGCGGCACCGGCTACTCCAAGCTCAGTGCCGATGCGCAGGGCCAGCAGACGCAGTTCGTGATCGACTTTGCCGGCCCTGCGCTGGACGCCTTGCCTGAAGACGCCGCCGTCAAGGCCATCACGACGGCCAGCGCCAACGCACGCGTGCTGGAAAGCCTGGCGTACAAAAACCCCGCGACCGGCGCCTGGCGCATGACCCTGCGTGTCCAGCGCCTCACCTCTGACCAGCCGGCCCAACCGATTGAGCTGCGCGCCTTCCTGCAACACGACAACAACACCTTGAGCGAAACATGGACCAACCTGATCACACCCTAACCCGGCGCAGCCTGCTGCGCGAAGAACGCCACCCCAATGCGGTCACCGCGCCGCCCGTTAATCGCGGCTCCATGGCACCGCGTCCCTGGCGCGGCTTCTGGAACAGCATCGGCACTGCCGCCCTGTGGCCGCTGCTCGGGAAAACCGAAGCAGCCCCTCAAGCATCGGCCTCCGGAGAACTGGAGCCCTGGCAACATGCCGCCAAACGCCGCCGGGCCGTGTTTGTGTTGCTGACCGTGATCAGTACTGTGCTGGCGACCGGCCTTTTTGCCGACGTGCAGCCCGACTACGACAGCGCCTGGCTGCAATACGGTCAGCTCACCCTGTTTGCTTTACTGTCTGCCTGGGTGGTCACGGGCTTCATGACGGCCATGATGGGTTTTTATGTGACGCTGCGCGGCGATACCCATGCCCTGTCGGCCAAAAAGGTCCAGCACCACACGCTGGACACGGCCACGCGAACCGCCATCATCATGCCGATCTGCAACGAAGATGTGCGCACGGTGTTTGCAGGCTTGCGCGCCACCTGCGAATCCGTTGCGCTGACCGGCCATGTGCCAGCCTTCGACGTGTTTGTCCTGTCTGACAGCAACAACCCGGCGATCCAGAAAGCCGAGCGCGCCGCCTGGGAAGACTTGCGGGCCCAACTGGCCAGCCAGCCTGAGCAGCCGCAAATCGAGGTGTATTACCGCCTGCGCAAACGCCGCACCGACCGCAAGGCTGGCAACGTCGCCGATTTCTGCCGCCGCTGGGGCAAGGACTACCGCTACATGGTGGTGCTGGATGCCGACAGCGTGATGAGTGGCGACTGTCTGGTTTCCATGGTCAAGCTGATGGAAGCCAACCCCAAGGCCGGCATCATCCAGACGGCCACCCAGGCCATCGGCCATGTGACGCTGCATGCCAGGGCCCAGCAGTTCGCCTCGCGCGTGACGGGTCGCCTCTTCACGCTGGGCATGCAGTTCTGGCAGATGGGCGAGTCGCACTACTGGGGCCACAACGCCATCATCCGCATAGCACCCTTCATGCAGCACTGCGCGCTGGCGCGCATCCAGGGTACGGGCGGCATGTCGGGCAGCATCATGTCGCATGACTTTGTCGAAGCCGCCCTGATGCGCCGCGCCGGTTACCACGTCTGGCTGGTGGCCGATCTGGTGGGCAGCTATGAGCAGCAGCCGCCCGACCTGCTGGCCGAGCTGCAGCGCGACCGCCGCTGGTGCCAGGGCAACCTGCAGAACTCGCGTCTGATTGCAGAGCCCGGGATTCACATTGTGCACCGCTCCATGTTTGGAACGGGTGCCATGGCCTACCTGTCAGCGCCCTTGTGGCTGTGTTTCCTCACGCTGGGGACCGCGCTGTGGCTGTCGGGCTCGCCCATGGTGGCTGATTGGGCG
>DASUIO010000031.1:0-3076 GCA_036279755.1 Polaromonas sp.
AGATCGAAGCGGGCCTGCGCCTCGCGCGTATCGGTGATGGTGGACGTGCCCACCTCGAAGTTGCGCTTGGCGAAAGCCAGCTGTTCATCCACCGCAGCTTTTTGCGCTTGCACAAAGGCCAGCGTGTCCTGTGCGGCCAGCACGTCAAAGTAAGCCTGACTGGTGCGCACGATCAGGTCCTGCTCGGCCGCTTCAAGCTGGGCCTTGGCCAGGTCCACCTGCTTGAGGCCCTGCTCGTAGGTGGCCCAGTTGGCGGGCCGGTAGAGAGGTTGCGCTGCGCTCAGCGTGGCATTTTGCGTGTTGAAGTTGCGGTCTCCCGGCGGTGGATTGGTGTTCTCAAAACCGGTGCGAGACACGCCTGCGGCAAGGCCTGCCGTCGGCAGGATGCCCGCCTTGGCCTGCTCGGCCCTGGCGAGATTGGCGTCGTATTGCAGCTTGGCCGATTGGTAAGTCGCATCAAAAGAGCGGGCTGACTCGTACAACTCGACCAGACTCTGGGCCTGCGCCATCGGAGCAAGCACCATCAGCGCCGTAGCGATGGCAATCGACAAGGGCAAAAGCGGGAAGTTTTGCGTCGATAGTTTCTTGGGCGTGGTCATAAGGGTCCTGAAGAAATGGATGAATCAGCAAATTAACGAATCAGCAAAACAAAATCAAGCGGGTAAATCAATTGCGCCTCAATAAAGCGGCACTGACGGATCGACCTGCTGCGACCAGGCGCCTATGCCGCCCTGCAGGTTGACGACTTTGCTAAAGCCGCTTTGCGCCAAATAATTAGCCACCTGCTGGCTTCGCATGCCGTGATGGCACAGGCAGGCGATGGGGTGGTCGGTGCCGTGGGCGTTCCGCAGTTCGGCCAGGCGCGCCGGAATTTCGCGCATGGGGATATGCACCAGCGTGAAACCCTGTTCTTTCACCGATGCCGTCTGCAACTCCCAGGGTTCGCGCACATCGAGCACCACCGGCAGGGCATCAGGCACGGCAGCGCGGGCACTGTCGCGCCAGATGTTGAAATTGGAGGGGCTCAATTGGGAAATCATCGGCGCAGGCGTTCAGAAGATGAATTTCAGAAGGTAAATTTCGAAGGCTCAGGGAAATTGAGCAGCCGCGGCGCCACGGTGTCCCAGGCCTGCGTCGTGCGCCAGGCGTTTTCAGCCACACGCGTGACCAGGGTGGCGCGCATCATGGGTTCAAAGCCGACGATGGCGCTCAGGCGCCCTCCAATCTTGAGCCGGGACAGCAGCGCGGCAGGCACCTCAGCGACTGAACCGCTGAGCGCAATCACGTCAAATGGGCCTTGCAGCGGGTCGTTGCCAGACGCTGCCGTTGCCAGCGCGGCGGCGCCGTCGCCGATGCGCACTTCGCAGTTGTGGATGCCAGCTTTTTGCAGGTTTTCACGGGCCGTCTGGGCCAGCGTGGGCTCTATTTCCAGCGTGACGACCTTTTGCGCGCGATGCGCCAGCAGCGCGGCCATGTAACCCGAGCCGGTGCCGATTTCCAGCACGCTCTCGTGCTTTTGTACCGCCAGATCCTGCAGGATGCGGGCTTCTATCTTGGGAGACAGCATGCACTGGCTGGGGTTTTGCTGTGGTGGCAGGGGGATCTCCATGTCTGCAAACGCCAGCGCCTTGTGGGCCAGCGGCACAAAATCCTCTCGCCTGACCACGGCGAGCAATGAAAGGACCTGGCTGTCCAGCACTTCCCAAGGGCGGATTTGCTGCTCGATCATGTTGAAGCGGGCTTGTTCATAATTCATGGTGGACCTGTTGGTGAGTGGTGGGAGAGATGAAAAGGACGGCATCGAAAAAAACCCTTATTTTAGACTTGGTGCGTGACGCTGGTCGCAGGGGCGTCAGTTGCTTCAGTTGGCAATGCAGAGCGGGCTTTCTTGCTGAACTTGCGCTTGAACCACTGGGCCAGATCGTCCATGTAGCAGTAGGTCACAGGCACCACGACCAGCGTCAGCAGCGAGGACGTGATCACGCCGCCAATCACCGCCTGGCCCATGGGGGCGCGCTGCTCCGAGCCCTCAGTCAGGGCAAAGGCCAGCGGCATCATGCCGAAAATCATGGCGAGCGTGGTCATCAAAATGGGACGCAGCCTGACCTTGGCGGCCTGCAGCAGGGCTTCGCTGCGCTCCATGCCCTGCTCGCGCATGCGAATGGCAAAGTCCACCAGCAAAATGGCATTTTTGGTGACCAGGCCCATCAGCATGACCACCCCGATGATGGAGAATATCGACAGCGCGGAGCCAAACATCAGCAGGGCCAGCACCACTCCAATCAGCGTCAGAGGCAGCGAGGTCATCAGCGCCATTGGCTGCAAAAAGCTCTTGAACTGGCTGGCCAGAATCATGTAGATGAACAAAACGGCCATGATCAGCGCCGAGATGGCATAGGCAAACGATTCCGCCATGTTCTTGGTGGAACCGCTGAACTGGTAGCGGTAGCCCGGCGGAAAATTAAAGCCTTCCAGCGCGGCCTTGATGTCGTTCGATACTTCGCCGGCCGAGCGGTTGTAGGCATTGCCGTTGATGGCGACTTCGTGGCTCAGGTCGCGCCGGTTGATCTGGTTCGGGCCGGTGGATTCCCTCACGCTGGCCACCTGGCTGAGCCGCACGATGCGCGCCGAGCCGTCGGGATTGCTGCCCAGGGCGCTGCTGGTGAAAGGCAAGCGTTCCAGGTCCTGCGCCGAGTTGCGCGCATCGGGCGCGAGGCGCACATTGACATCGTAGGTCTGGTCGTCCGGGGCGCGCCAGTTGCCCACGGTTTGTCCCGCCACCAGCGTGCGCAGCGAAGCGGCAACCTGCGCCACTGACAGCCCGAGATCCGATGCAGCATCGCTCCGCACAGCCACTTCAATCACCGGCTTGTCGGCCTTGGCGCTGGAGTCCAGGTCCACCAGGCCCGGAATGTGCTCGATTTTTTCAGTAATCAGGCGGCTCAAGCGCTCCAGTTCCTTCAAGTCCGGGCCTTGCAGCGAAAACTCGACCTGCTTGTTGCCGCCCACTGCGTCGAGCAGGCCGACGTGGGTCACGGTGATACCCGGAACCTGTTTGAGCCGATCGCGCAGCACG
>DASUIO010000032.1:0-4717 GCA_036279755.1 Polaromonas sp.
GCACGGGCTCCCGGTCAGGTGGCACAGCCCCGACGGCACGACGCGCGAGCGTGATGTGGGGGCGAAAGTCCTCCATGCTTTCGCCCGGCAACTCAAGGCGCTGCAGGGCTTGGCGCAGTGCGTCATGCAACTGCAGCAGGCTGGAGGGTGTTGCATGCGGCTGCAACACGGCGAGGCCGTGACGCCACAGCCCGGGATGGCCAAAGCTCAGCTCGAAGGGCTCGAACGGTACATCGAGCCCCTTTCTGATCTGTTGCAGTCGGTGACGCGGCACGTTGCCGATAAAGTGCAGCGTCATGTGCAGCTTGTCTGGCCGCACCAGCGAAGCTTGGGTGTTCCAGCGCCACGCATCGCGGTACTCGAGCAAGGCGGCGCGCACGCGAGGCGCGGGCCAAAGCGCAAGGAACAGGCGGGCGTTGTCGTCCGGGACGAGCGGGGTGGTGCACACGCGAAAATTGTAGCTGTCTGGTCACGCAGCGCTTGCGCCAGCGCAAATGAGGATCAGCCCGGGGCCTGTACAAGAGCCGCTCTGTGAGCGCAGAATCATCTGTTCGCACCGCCCGCGTTGCCATCAAGGAGCTTGTCGTGACCCGCAAAACACCTATCGAGCGCTACCGCAATATCGGTATCAGCGCCCACATCGACGCCGGTAAAACCACGACGACCGAGCGCATCCTGTTCTACACCGGCGTGAACTACAAGATGGGCGAGGTCCACGAAGGCACCGCGACCATGGACTGGATGGCGCAGGAGCAGGAGCGCGGCATCACCATCACCTCGGCTGCGACCACGGCCTTCTGGAAAGGCATGGCCGGCAACTACCCCGAGCACCGGATCAACATCATCGACACGCCGGGCCACGTGGACTTCACGATCGAGGTCGAGCGCTCCATGCGCGTGCTCGACGGCGCGGTCATGGTCTACGACGCGGTCGGCGGCGTCCAGCCGCAATCCGAAACCGTCTGGCGCCAGGCCAACAAGTACAAGGTGCCGCGTATCGCCTTCGTCAACAAGATGGACCGCGTGGGCGCCGACTTCTTCCGCGTGCAGCGCCAGATCGGCGAGCGCTTGAAGGGCGTGGCCGTGCCGGTGCAGATCCCGGTGGGCGCCGAGGACCATTTCCACGGTGTGGTCGACCTCGTGAAGATGAAAGCCATCACCTGGGACGACACCAGCCAGGGCCTGCATTTCGAGTACGGCGAAATTCCGGCCGACCTGGTTGACTTGGCGAAAGAATGGCGCGAGAAAATGGTCGAGGCCGCCGCCGAAGCGAACGAGGAACTGCTGGGCAAGTACCTGGCGGGCGAGCCCTTGAGCGAAGACGAGATCAGGCAGGCGATTCGTCAACGCACGGTCGCGGGCGAAATCGTTCCCATGCTGTGCGGCAGTGCGTTCAAGAACAAGGGCGTGCAGGCCTTGCTTGACGCCGTTATCGACTACCTGCCCTCGCCGGTGGATGTGCCGGCGATTCTGGGCCACACCGCGGACGACAAGGAAGCCGAGCGTCATCCGGGCGACGAGGAACCGTTTGCGGCGCTGGCCTTCAAGATCATGACCGACCCCTATGTTGGGCAGCTGATCTTTTTCCGCGTCTATTCGGGCGTGGTCCGGGCGGGCGACACAGTCTACAACCCGGCCAAGGGCAAACGCGAACGGCTCGGCCGCATCCTGCAGATGCATGCCAATGTGCGCAACGAGGTCCACGAGGTGCGCGCCGGCGACATCGCGGCGGCCGTAGGCCTGAAAGACGCGACCACCGGCGACACACTGTGCGATCCGGGCCATGTCATCATCCTGGAGCGCATGAGCTTTCCGGAGCCGGTGATCTCGCAGGCCGTCGAACCCAAGACCCAGGCCGATCAGGAAAAAATGGGGATGGCCTTGAACCGTCTCGCGCAGGAAGACCCGTCGTTTCGCGTGCACACCGACGAAGAATCCGGCCAGACCATCATCTCTGGCATGGGCGAGCTGCACCTGGAAATTCTGGTCGACCGCATGAAGCGCGAATTCGGCGTGCAAGCGAACGTCGGCAAGCCGCAGGTGGCGTACCGCGAAACCATCAGGCAGGCCGTCAACGACGTTGAAGGAAAATTCATCAAGCAATCGGGCGGGCACGGCCAATACGGCCACGCGGTGCTGAACCTCGAACCCCTGCCACCGGGCCAGGGTTACCAGTTTGTCGACGCGATCAAGGGCGGCGTGGTGCCGCGCGAATTCATTCCGGCGGTCAACAAGGGCATCCAGGAGAGCTTGAGGTCCGGCGTGCTTGCGGGCTACCCGGTGGTCGATGTGAAGGCCACGCTGGTGTTCGGCTCCTCCCACGATGTCGACTCGAATGAAAACGCCTACCGCATGGCCGGCGCGATCGCGTTCAAGGAAGGCATGCGCCGTGCCAAGCCCGTCCTCCTTGAACCCATGATGGCGGTCGAAGTCGAGATGCCGGAAGAATTCATGGGCCACGTCATGGGCGATCTGTCCTCGCGCCGCGGCAGCATCCAGGGCATGGAAGACATTGCCGGCGGTGGCGGCAAGCTGGTGCGCGCCGAGGTGCCGCTGGCCGAAATGTTCGGCTATTCGACCTCGCTGCGTTCACTGACGCAGGGCCGCGCCATCTACACGATGGAGTTCAAGCACTATGCGGAAATGCCCCCCAGCGTTTCCGCGGCGATTGTGAACGTCAAGTAAATCGCGTCGCCGCGTCATGCGCGGTGAGGGCTGCTGCAGAGCGACAATTCACGGAACATGAAAACCATTCTCCCTCTGCAACTGCTGGTTGCCCCCGACAAAAACGACCCTCAGCCCTTGGTCATTTACCACGGCCGCCGTTGCCCGGACGGCTTTGCTGCGGCCCTGGCGGCCTGGCTTTACTACGAGGGGCAGGCTGAATTTTTGGGACTGGACCACGGCGACATCACCTCGGTGGATGCGTTGCCAGCGCTTGGCGGTCGCGCCGTTTATATTCTCGACTTTTCGTTCCCGGCCGAACTCCTGCGCGGCATCGACGATCGTGCCGCCAAGCTTGTGATGCTGGACCACCACAAGAGCGCGGCGGAAAAGCTCACCGGTTTTGCCTGCCGCTGCGGCGTGGTGCACTTTGACATGCACAAATCGGGCGCCCGCCTCGCCTGGGAATTCTTTCAACCCAGCATGCCGGTGCCGGACCTGGTGCGCTTTGTGGAAGACCGCGACATCTGGGTCTGGCAATATCCCGAGAGTGCGGGCTTTTTGGCGGCGCTCGACATGGAGGCTTTTGACTTTGCACGCTGGGCCGAGATCGCCGCGTTCAGCCCCGCGCAAGTGACGGATTTCATGGCGCGCGGCCAGGCCATGGACGAGAAGTTCCGCAAGCTCGCGGCCGACATCGCCGAGGGTGCGCAGCCCATTATTTTCAATGGCCAGCGCGGACTGATGGTCAACGCACCCGGCGTGTTTCACAGCCTGATCGGCAACCTGCTCTCCGAGCAGAGCGGCACGTTTGCGCTGATGTGGAGCGCCGCCAAGGGTGGCGTCATCAAGGTCGGGCTGCGCTCGCAACGCGACTTTGACTGCATCGCCCTGGCCGAGAGCATGGGCGGCGGCGGCCACGCGCAGGCCTGCGGTTTCAAGATGGGCACAGAGCGATTGCCCGAGTTGCTCAGCGGAACGTTTGACGCAGCCACCAAGCCTTTAGTCGTATAGGGAGCCTGCCGGACTCAAACCGGCAGCGTCTCACCCCAGTAATGGAAGGTGAAGGGCCGCGGACCGGGCAAGTAGCGTGTGTGCAGGTCAGCCAGGCTAAAACCGGCCTCCTGCAGCAGTGCCGGAATGTCGCGCCCCAGGTGGCAGCCCCCGGCGACCTTGCCCCACAGCGGCTGCAGCCGCTCTTGCCAGCGCCGCACCGATTCATCCGGCGCGCGGCCATGCTCGCAAAACAGCAGCCGCCCGCCGGGCGCAAGAACACGGCGCATTTCCCGGAGCGCGGCCTGCGGGTCAGGGATGGTGCACAGCGTGTAGGTGATGAGAACCGTGTCAAAGCTCGCGTCGGGTCGCGGAATCTGCTCGGCCGACAGTCCCAGCAGTTCCACGTCCAGCCCGGCCTGCGCGATGCGCTCGCGCGCCAGCGCGTGCAGTTGCAAGGCAGGGTCCAGCCCGGTGATTTTGGTCACGCGGGTCTTGTCGTACCAGGGCATGTTCAGCCCCGTGCCAATGCCGACCTCCAGCACGCGACCCTGCGCCAGCGGCACCACGAGCTGGCGCTGCCGGCTGATCATGGGCAGGCCACACGCAAAGTCCAGCGCGTGGGGCAGGATGTGGCGGTCGTACCAGGAGGGGTTCATTCCAGCTTCACATCCGTCCAGAACGCCACACGGCCGCGCACCATCCCGGCCTTGAGCTTGGGGGCGGGGTAGTACCACATGGTGTTGTCACTCTCGGCGATGACGGTGTTGTATTACTTGTTCTTGCGGTTGCGTTCCAACTGGGCATCGACCAGGGCGACGACCTCGTCAATGACCGGGTTGCGCAGGCCTTTTTGCGCGGCAATGGTCTGCACCAGCTTGTCCACGCGCTCGATGTTCGCTGCCCCGGCATACAGGGCCCGTGCGGCCGAGGAGGGGCTGGCCAGTCCTTGCGCGGCTGCGGCGTATTTTTCGAAGGGCACCAGGTCGGCATCCGATGCTCCGAGGATTTTGCACAGCGCACCGACCCAGTTGTAGACGGCGCGCGTCGCCTCAATGTC
>DASUIO010000033.1:0-14829 GCA_036279755.1 Polaromonas sp.
GCCTGAACCGCGAGCCCTTGCCCGTGCATGTGGTGGTGGCCCAAACCGATACGCCGGGCGAAGCGATTGTGGAGCTGCTGCCCCTGGAGCAGCAGGCCAAACAGGACCGCGAAGAACGCCTGATGGACCAGGCGCAGGCCAACAAGGAGCTGATCCGCAATCTGGCGCACGAAATCAAAAACCCGCTGGGCGGTATTCGCGGCGCAGCGCAGTTGCTGCAAATGGAAATTGACAAGGACTTGACCGAGTACACGCAGGTCATCATTCACGAGGCCGACCGTCTGCAAACGCTGGTAGACCGCTTGCTGGCACCGCATCGTCGTCCGCATCTGGTGGGCGATGTGAATATCCATGAAGTGTGCGAACGTGTGCGTTCGCTGATTTTGGCGGAGTTCCCCAAGGGGCTGCGGGTGGTGCGGGACTATGACATCTCGATCCCCGATTTCCGCGGTGATCGTGAGCAACTGATTCAAGCGGTGCTGAACATTGTCCACAACGCGGCCCAGGCGCTGGTTGAGCGAATGGCGGAAGGCGATGCGCAGATCACTTTCAAGACACGAATCGCCCGACAAGTCACTTTTGGCAAGCAGCGCTACCGCCTGGCACTGGAATTGCATGTTGTTGACAATGGACCGGGCGTTCCGGACTCCCTCAAAGACCGGATTTTCTATCCCCTGGTATCAGGGCGAGAGGGTGGTTCGGGGTTGGGGCTGACATTGGCGCAGACTTTTGTTCAGCAACACCACGGTTTGATTGAGTGCGAGAGCAGGCCGGGCCATACGGACTTCAAGCTGCTGATACCGCTGCCTTGAAGTGTGTCGTCTTGTATTTCACAGATAACCGGTAGTACCAAAGGGACAAGAAATATGAAGCCGATCTGGATTGTTGACGATGACCAGTCCATCCGGTTTGTTCTGGAAAAAGCCTTGCTGCGCGAGGGCCTCCCCACCCGCAGTTTCACCAACCCCCGTGAAGTCCTGGCAGCGCTGGAAAATGCCACCGAAGAAGACGGGCCGCAAATTCTCGTGAGCGACATTCGCATGCCTGGCGGCTCGGGCCTGGAGTTGCTCGAAAAGGTCCATCTCAAGCTGCCCGGCCTGCCTGTCATCATCATGACGGCGTTTTCCGACCTGGACAGCGCAGTGTCCGCCTTTCAGGGCGGAGCGTTTGAATACCTGCCCAAACCGTTTGACCTGCCCAAGGCCGTTGAGCTGATCCGCCGTGCCGTCGAAGAAAGCCAGCGCGAGGAGGTGGCCGAAGAGCGCATGGCGGCTGCCCCGGAAATGCTGGGCCAGGCTCCCGCGATGCAGGACGTGTTTCGGGCCATTGGCCGCTTGAGCCAGAGCATGGTGACCGTGATGATCACCGGCGAATCGGGCTCGGGAAAAGAACTGGTGGCGCGCGCGCTGCACAAGCACTCGCCGCGCGCCAACGGACCTTTTGTTGCCATCAACACCGCGGCCATCCCGAAAGACCTACTCGAATCCGAGCTTTTCGGCCACGAGCGCGGTGCCTTCACCGGCGCGCAGACCATGCGGCGCGGCCGCTTTGAGCAGGCCGACGGCGGCACGCTGTTTCTCGATGAAATCGGCGACATGCCGTTTGATCTGCAGACCCGCTTGCTCAGGGTGCTGAGCGATGGCAGTTTCTACCGCGTCGGCGGCCACAACGCCGTCAAAACCAATGTGCGTGTGATTGCGGCCACGCACCAGGACCTGGAGCAGCGCGTCAAGGACGGTGCTTTCCGCGAAGACCTGTTTCACCGCCTCAACGTGATTCGCCTGCGCCTGCCCGCCTTGCGTGAGCGACGCGAAGATGTGTCCATGCTGACGCGGCACTTCCTGCAGCAAAGCGCCAGGCAGCTCGGCGTGGAGCCCAAGCGCATCTCGGATGCGGCCTTGCAGCAGCTGAGTCAATTCAGCTTTCCCGGCAATGTGCGTCAGCTGGAAAACATTTGCCACTGGCTCACCGTGATGGCCCCCGCCCAGGTGATTGAACCCAAAGACCTGCCGCCTGAAGTGCTGAGCGCGACACCGGAGTTGAGCCAGATCCCGGCGCCGGTAGAAAAAGCAGAAACCGTCAAATCGGAGGGGGCTGAGGCTCCCGAAAATGCACCCGCCACGTCATTGCCAGAATCTTTCGCTCCGGCAGCCCCGCAATTGGATGTGACCGGGCTTGCGCAAAACGGGCAAAGCCAGCAAAGCTGGGAAAGCGGACTGGAAGCCGAGGCAACGGCGCTGTTGGCCGCGGGACGCAGTGACGTGTGGGACGTGCTGACCCGTCGCTTCGAATCCAGGCTGATACAGACCGCGCTGACCAACACGCGCGGCCGCCGCATCGAGGCGGCGCAAAAGCTGGGCATTGGGCGCAACACTATCACGCGCAAGATTCAGGAGTTGAACCTTGAGTAAATAATAGCCACGGCACCCGTTTTCAGGGCGGGTATGAAAATCAGCTTTGTTAATGGTTGCTAAAAATTATTAATATAACTACTTAACACCGGGCAATTGCGCACAATCACTTTCCATCCCAACAACTACTGGAGAGCGTCATGCGCATCGGAGTCCCGAAAGAAATCAAGAACAATGAATACCGTGTCGGCCTGACGCCAGCCAGCGTGCGCGAGCTGGTGGCCCACGGTCATCAGCTGCTGGTGCAGCGCGAGGCCGGTATTGCCATCGGACTCGACGATGGGCAGTACCAAGCCGCCGGTGCCGAGCTCGTCGACACGGCGCAGGCGGTGTTCGAGCGCGCCGAGATGATCGTCAAGGTCAAGGAGCCGCAGCCTGTGGAATGCGCCATGCTGCGCCCCGGACAAATTCTCTACACCTACCTGCACCTGGCACCCGATCCGGAGCAGACGGCGGCGCTGGTCAAGTCCGGTGCAGTGTGCATCGCCTACGAGACCATTACCGGGCCGGGCGGCGGTCTGCCGCTGCTGGCCCCGATGAGTGAGGTGGCCGGGCGCATGGCGGTCCAGGCGGGCGCCACGTATCTGGAAAAGGAACACGGCGGACGCGGTCTGTTGCTCGGTGGCGTGCCGGGTGTCGCACCCGGGCATGTGGTCATCATCGGCGCCGGCGTGGTCGGCACCAACGCGCTGCAAATGGCCGTCGGGCTGGGTGCGCGCGTGACGGTGCTCGACAAGAGTGTGGATCGTCTGCGCCAGCTTGACCTGGTGTTCGGCAACCGCATCAGCACCGTGTATTCAACGGCGGCGAGCATCGAGGAAGCCGTGCTCGACGCCGATCTGGTGGTCGGCGGTGTGCTGGTGCCCGGTGCCGCTGCACCGAAGCTGGTGACGCGCTCGCATATCTCGCGCATGAAGAAAGGTGCCGTGGTGGTGGATGTGGCAATTGACCAGGGTGGCTGCTTCGAGACCTCGCACGCCACCACCCATACGGAGCCAACCTTCCTGGTCGATGGCGTGGTGCACTACTGCGTGGCCAACATGCCGGGCGCGGTGGCGCGCACGTCTACTTTTGCCCTGAACAACGCGACCATCGGCCACGCTATGGCGTTGGCTGACAATGGCTGGAAGGCGGCGCTGCGTGACAACCTGCACCTGCGCAACGGATTGAATGTCTGCCAGGGGCAGGTCACGTACGAGGCGGTAGCGCGCGAACTGGGCCTCCCCTACGTCAGCGCCGACAGCGTGCTGGCCTGAGCCGACCCTGACCTGAGCGGTCCCGCAGGCTTACCCGAGCGTCAGCACCACCGGCACGTGGTCGCTGGGCCGTTCGTTTTTGCGCGGGGCCTTGTCGATGGTACAGGCTGTGACCAGCGGCTTGAGCGCTTCGCTGACGAGGATGTGGTCAATGCGCAGCCCGCGGTTACGGCGGAATGCCGACTCCCGGTAGTCCCACCATGAGTAGCTTTTTTCGGGCTGTTCAAACATCCGGAAGGCATCGCTCAGGCCCAGATCGAGCAGTGCCTGAAAGTGCTGGCGTTCTTCAGTGGTGTGATGGATGGTTTCGCGCAAGGCCACCGGGTCGTAGCTGTCGCGGTCGTCGGCGGTGATGTTGAAGTCGCCCAGCAGCACCAGATTGGGGTGCACCAGGAGTTCTTCACGCAGCCAGTCGCGCAAGCCGTTCAACCATTTCATCTTGTACTCAAACTTCTCACTGCCCGGCGCCTGGCCGTTGACGAAATAGCCGTTGACCACGCGCACTTCGCCTCCTGGCAGCTCGCCGCCGGGCATATCCAGCGTGGCGGCGATCACGCGTGATTGCTCATCGGTGAGGCCCACGATGTTTTTCACGATATGGCGTGCCGGTGTGCGGCTCAAGATGGCGACCCCGTTATAGGTTTTCTGGCCAAACACCGCGCTCTGATAGCCCGCATCGGCCAGCACCTGCAAGGGAAACTTGTCATCGGAAATTTTGAGTTCCTGCAGGCACAGCACATCGACCGGGTTGGCCGCGAGCCAGTCGAGAACCTGCGGCAGCCGCACCGTCAGCGAGTTGATGTTCCAGGTGGCGAGTTTCATGAGTTCTATAAAACCTTGATGGGATGGTGTATTTTGGTGAGGCTCGCGGAAGCGGCTGGCCCCGGGAATCTTTGTATTATCCCTCTGAGGGCGTCCGTCACAAGCTCGCTTTTCTCGGCCGCTGCGATGTGTTGGGTTGCCCTGAAAGTTCTCGCGCCCGAGTCATCCGCACGCGGCGCAGGTGCGCTTTTCGATCACTCGTCAAGCTGCGCTGGGCGCGACAAGCAGCAGGTCGCAGTCAATTTCATGCAGCACCCGCGAGGTCACGCTGCCGAGCAGTAACTCGTCGAGTTCGAGCTGCCCGCGCTTGCCCATGACCACGAGGTCGGCACGCCGTGCCTTCGCGTGCTCGATGATGGTGCGGGCAGGCACGCCGCTGATCACGCTGCGCGAGATTTTCGCCGCGCCCTCGATGGGGCTGAGGAACGCGTCCAGCGTGCCCCGCGCGTCCTGCTCGGCCATGCGGTGGTACTGGGCAATGCTGTCTTCTTCGACGCCCGCATGGCGCATTTTGTCCTCGAACCGCGTTTCGCTCACGTTCAGGACGTCAATTGCCGCCTGCGGGGCAAGCCAGGCGGCCGCCTCGATTGCGAACCTGGACGCGGGCGAGAAATCCACCGCCACCAGCACCTCCCGGTACGCTTTCTGGTCGTCGGACCGGACCACCAGCGCCGGCTGACACCCCTTGCGCAGGAACTTGCTGACTGTACTGCCCACGAACAGGTCGCGCACAAGGTTCTCGCCATGAGAGCCGAACACGCTCAGGTCGACCGCATGCGCCATGACGTACTGCGCGATCTGGCTGTGAATGCGGCCGATCAACAACTCGTCCTTCACCGGTACACCGAAGTGGCTCGCCAGGCCGTTGGCGAGCTCCTTCAGGCGGCTTCGCGCCGAATCGAGCAAGCGCTGTTCCGTCACGAGCGGATGTTCGTCAATGCTGCCGGCGAACATCTGCAGCAGCAACTTGTCCATGACATGCAGCAGGTGCAGCGTGGCCCGGTGTTCCTGCGCCAGGCGTGCGGCACGATTCACGGCCCGGCTGGCGTGTGGCGAGAAATCGGTGGCGACCATAATTTGGGTGATCGGGGTCATGACAAATCCTTTCAGTGCAATCAAGTGGCGGTCGGCGCGGTGCCCAGGCAGGATGCCGGCGACGATCTGCGGTTGGCGCAGGGCGTGCGGCCAGGCATGACGTGCAGCGGCGGCAACACACATCCGGAACGTTGCCAGCAAGCCGCTTCAATCCTTTTCAAGTCCGTGATTTACCCCTATTGTGGCGACGCAGCGCCATGAATGTCTCGAGGCTCAACGACCGGCTTGATCTTGATCAAGCGCAGATCGCGTTTCGCGGCGAACATCGTGGGAAGCAATCTCGCGCATGCCATATTTTTTGCACGGTACGTGGGTTCGAGTGATTCCGATCGGGTCGTCCACCGGTGCCCGGGTTCCGGGTCCTGCGGGGCACCGCGCTGCGCAACAAGCCCACTTGATGTCAGAAAGGTCAGACCATGAACACTGCATGGGGTCCGATAGACGAATCTTTCGCCGCACTGGGCGCCCGCCATGGTGCATAAAACTTCGCTCACAAGCCTGCTGCCAGGCGCATGGGTGCGCGCACTCGCCGCAGCGATCTTGCTGGGCCTGGCCGCATTTGCGAGCCGTGCCGCGCCGGTGCTTGTGCTCGAGGTGCGTGATGTCATCGGCCCCGCCAGCGCCGACTACCTGATCCGCGGAATCGCCAAGGCGAAGCAGGCGGGCGCGCCGTTGGTGGTGATCAAGCTCGACACGCCGGGCGGGCTGGACACGTCGATGCGGCAGATCATCCAGGCCATCCTCGCATCGCCGGTGCCGGTGGCGGTGTACGTCAGCCCCGAGGGCGCGCGAGCGGCCAGCGCAGGCACCTACATCCTGTATGCGGCGCACATTGCCGCCATGGCACCGGCCACGACACTGGGTGCAGCCACGCCGGTGGCCATCGGCCTACCCGGCATTGAGCGCAAGCCGGCCGTGGATGACAAGGCCGACAAGCCAAGTAGCGGCGCGGGGGAGGCCCGGAAGGGCGATCCGAAGACCGGCCCGCCACCGATGGCGCCAGCCGACGCCATGACCGCCAAGCAGGTACATGATGCGTCCGCGTTCATTCGCGGTCTGGCGCAACAGCGTGGCCGCAACGTCGAATGGGCCGAGCGCGCGGTGCGCGAGGCGGTGAGTCTCACGGCCAGCGAGGCGCTGCGCGACAAGGTGATCGACGTGGTCGCCACGGATGTGCCCGATCTGCTGGCGCAGATCGACGGTCGAACGGTTGGCGTGCAGGCGGTGGATGTGAAGCTGGTCACCCGTGGCCTCGCCTTCGAGGCCGTGCTGCCCGACTGGCGGCAAAGGCTGTTGTCGGTGATTGCCAATCCGAGCTTCGCACTGATCCTGATGATGATAGGCATCTACGGCCTGATGTTCGAGTTCTCGTCGCCGGGCTTCGGTGTGGCAGGCGTGGCCGGTGCCATCTGCCTGGTGCTGGCGCTGTTCGCAATGCAGATGCTGCCGGTCAACTACGCGGGGCTGGCGCTGATCCTGTTTGGCATGGCGCTGTTCGCGGCCGAACTTATGACACCGAGCTTCGGCGTGCTCGGCGTCGGCGGGGTCGTGGCCTTCATCGCCGGGGGCCTGCTGCTGTTCGATCGCGACATTCCTGGTTTTGGCGTGCCGCTATCGCTGATCTTCGGCCTGGCGGCCAGTTCTGCTGCAGTCGTCTTGCTGGGTGGCAGCATGGCACTGCGCGCGCATCGCCGCCCGGTGGTCAGCGGGCAAGAGGAAATGATAGGCGCAGTGGGAGAAGTGCTGGCCGTGGATAACGATACCGTCTGGGCTTTCGTTCATGGCGAACGCTGGAAGGTGCACAGCTCCGATGCAATGGCGCCAGGGCAGCGGGTGCGCGTGGTGGCGCTGCACGGCCTGACGCTGGAAGTGCGCCCCGAAAACTCCGATAGCGATCCAACCCCGAAAGGAACTTCATCATGATTTTCGATTTCAACCTGGGCCTCGGCGGCGTGTTGCTGCCGCTGCTGCTGATCCTGATCGCCAGTTCTGTACGCGTGTTGCGCGAATACCAGCGCGGCGTGGTGTTCCAGCTCGGCCGCTTCTGGAAGGTCAAGGGCCCGGGGCTGGTGCTCGTCATCCCCGGCATCCAGCAGATGGTGCGGGTGGACCTGCGCATTGTGACGATGGACGTCCCGCCGCAGGACGTGATTTCGCGCGACAACGTCTCGGTCAAGGTCAACGCGGTGGTGTTCTTCCGCGTGGTCGATCCGCAGAAGGCGATCATCCAGGTCGAGGACTACCTGACCGCGACCAGCCAGATCGCGCAGACCACCTTGCGCGTGGTGCTCGGCAAGCATGAGCTCGACGAGATGCTGGCCGAACGCGAGCGGCTCAACCTCGATGTGCAGCAGATCCTGGACGCGCAGACCGACACCTGGGGCATCAAGGTCACCAACGTCGAGATCAAGCACATCGACCTGAACGAGTCGATGGTGCGCGCCATCGCGCGCCAGGCCGAGGCCGAGCGAGAGCGCCGCGCCAAGGTCATCCATGCCGAGGGTGAAAAGCAGGCCGCCGTGGCACTGCTCGAGGCGGCGCGTATGCTGGCGCAGCAGCCCGAGGCCATGCAGCTGCGCTACCTGCAGACCATGACGCAGGTGGCCGGCGACCGGGCTTCGACGATTGTGTTTCCGCTGCCGATGGACTTGCTCGGCTCATTGCTGAGCAAGACGCGCAAGAACGACGAGCGCGATTGAGGCCGCCGTGACAGGCGCCGCTCGTTCTCGCCTCATGGGTGCGGCAGCCATGGCGGCCGCAGGGCCCTTTGTGCTGCTCGCATCGGCGATGGCGTTGGCGCAGACGCAGGCGCGCGCACCGTCCGCCACCGCCACGCCTGCCGAACTGGCGCTGCCGCCACCGCGCGTGCAAGGGCGCTTGTCGCTCGAGGGGGCGCTGTCGCAGCGGCGCTCACTGCGCAGCTTCGCCGCTACGCCGTTGACTGCCGCCGAGGCCGGGCAGCTGCTGTGGGCGGCGCAAGGCCTGAGCAACGCGCAAGGCCAGCGCACCGCGCCGTCGGCCGGCGCGACTTACCCGCTCGTCCTGTATTTCGTCGCCGGCCGCATCGACGGCATGGCCAGCGGCGTATACCGCTACCTGCCGCAGGGGCACCGGCTGGTGGCGATGGTCACTGGCGATGTGCGTGCCGACATTGCAGCAGCCGCGCTCGGCCAGAGCTGGCTGCGCGATGCGCCTGCGCTGGTGGTCATCGCCGCGCAGCCGGCGCGCACCGCCGCGCGCTATGGCGCACGCGCCGAACGCTACATCGCCATCGAGACCGGCGCGGCGGCGCAAAACCTGTCACTGCAGGCGGTGGCGCTCGGGCTCGGCAGTACGCTGGTCGGCGCTTTCGACGAGGCGGCTTTGCGCCGTAGCGTGCCACTGGCCGAGGGCGAACAGCCGCTGGTCATCGTGCCAGTGGGTCGGCACCGCTAGAGATCCGGGAGCGATCGAGAGCACCCATGAACCAGACTCCACCGACCCATCTGCACGGAACTGCAGGTTCCCCCCCAGTCGCTTCGCGCCAGCCCCCCGAGGGGGCGCTGGCGCGCCTGAAGAAACTGGCCACTTCGCTGGTGTGGGTGATGTGCGACGGCAGGCTGCAGCATCTGGCCGGCACGGAACGGGTGCCGGGCGACATGGTGCGGATCGAGGCCGGGGACCGCAGCTTCGCACGACAGGCTCAAGTCCCGTTCACTCGCTGGAGCGCTGGATCATGAGCATGCGCAACCGGTCCAGCATCCGCAATGTCCTGCTGTGGCTGGGCATTTATCTGGCCGCAGTCACGCTTCCCATGTTCGCGCTGCTGCCGGCCGGCGTGTCGGGTGGAATGGGCTTTGCGTGGGATTTTGCGATGGCGCTCGGCTACGCAGCGCTGGCCATGCTGGGCGTGCAGTTCGCGCTGACGGCCCGGTTTCGCCGCGCCACCGCGCCGTTCGGCATCGACATCGTTTACTACTTCCACCGCTACCTGGCGCTGCTTGCTCTTGGCCTCGTGTTCGCGCATTACCTGATCCTGCGTATTGAAAACCCCGCTGCGCTCGGTTTGGCCGACCCGCGCAACGCGCCCGCGTACATGAGCGCGGCTCGCCTGGCGCTGGGGCTGTTCGTGCTGGTGATAGCGCTGTCGCTGGCGCGGCGGGCGCTGCGTCTTGAATACGAACGCTGGCGCATCACGCACGCGGCGCTGACCACGACGGCATTCGCGCTGGCACTGTGGCATGTGCTGGGTGCCGGGCTTTATCTGGACACCCTCTGGAAGCAATCGCTGTGGTCGGCCTACGGCGTCTTCTGGATCGGCCTGATCGGCTACGTGCGCCTGGTGCGGCCGTGGCAGGTGTCGCGCCTGCCGTGGCGCGTGGTGCAAGTGCGGCCCGAGCGCGGCACCGTCTGGACACTCGTGCTCGAACCGCCGCCGGGGCATGTGCTGAATTTTTCACCGGGGCAGTTCGCATGGCTGAGCTTGCGCGCCTCGCCGTTCGCGATGCGCGAGCACCCGTTTTCTATCGCCTCCAGCGCCGAGCGCGGCGAGCGCATTGAGCTCTCAATCAAGGAACTGGGCGACTTCAGCTCGACCATCAAGGACACTGCGGTCGGCGAGACCGCCTGGCTCGACGCGCCCTATGGCACCTTCGGCATCGATCAGTATCCGCAGGCCCCTGGCTTCGTCCTGGTGGCCGGCGGCGTAGGCATTGCGCCGATGCTGTCGATGCTGCGCACGCTGGCCGATCGCCGCGACCGCCGGCCGCTCTGGCTGTTTTACGGGAACCGCGTCTGGGAGCGTGTGGCGTTCCGCGAGGAGCTCGATCAACTGGCGCGGCACCTTGATTTGCGCGTGGTGCATGTTCTACTCGAACCTCCCCCAGACTGGGCTGGCGAACGCGGCTACATCACGCATGAGATACTGGAGCGGGTCCTGCCCGCGCAGCATTCGCAGTTCGAATACCTGATTTGCGGGCCGACGCCAATGACCCTGGCTATCGAGCGTGGGTTGACCGCGCTGGCCGTGCCGGCTGCGCGTGTTCATTCCGAAATATTCGACTGGGTTTGAACTTAGGAGCCGACCCATGCTGCGTGAAACCCGAGCCCAGTGCCTGGCCTTCGCCACCGTGGTGGTGGTGGTGGGCTTGGCAGCGCTGTTTGCATGGCTGCGCAATCCGCCAACCGAAGGGATGCAGGCAAGGGCCCCGGCGATCTCCTCCACCGCACCGGCCGAACCGCCCGCCCCATCGCCGCCGCCGCAAGCCGCCGTTGCCGACGACGCACGGCTTGAGGCCGGTCGCGCCGCGTTCCTGCGCCTGAACTGCACGCGCTGCCACGCCATTGAAGGACGCGGCAATCCGGCCAGGCCGCTGGACGGTGTCGGCCGTCGCCTCGACGCCGCCGCGCTGCGCGACTGGGCGCTTGGCGCCGGTGCCGCCCGTGAACAGCTTTCGAGCAGCGTACTGCGTGCCAAGGCGCGCGCTGCGGGCGACCCCGATCTCGATGTGCTGATCGACTATCTGGCGCAACAAGGACAGACAAGCGAGGCAAGGCCATGAGCGTACGCAATCTCGAACATCTATTCCGGCCGAAGTCGGTCGCCGTGATCGGCGCCTCGGACCGACCGCAGAGCATTGGTGCGACGGTGATGCGCAACCTGCTCGAAGGCGGCTTCGCCGGACCGATCTGGCCGGTCAACCCAAAGCACAGCAACGTGGCGGGCCGACCGGCCTTCCGCGACGTTGCCAGTCTGCCGCAGCCGCCGGACTTGGCCGTGATTTGCACACCCGCATCCACGGTGCCAGGGATCATCGCCGAACTCGGCCGCTGCGGCACCCGAGCGGCCGTGGTGATCACCGCCGGCCTTTCTGCTGCCACGGCGCCCGGCGAGCCCAGCCTGCGGCAAGCCATGCTGGATGCGGCAAAACCGCACCTGCTGCGCATCCTCGGGCCCAACTGCGTCGGCTTGCTGGTCCCGGGTTTAGGGCTTAATGCCAGCTTCGCCCACACCTCGGCGCTTCCTGGAAAACTCGCGTTTGTCTCCCAATCCGGGGCGCTCACGACGGCGCTGCTGGACTGGGCCAAGTCGCGCAACATCGGGTTTTCGCATTTCATCTCGCTCGGCGACAGCGCTGATGTCGACTTTGGCGACGTGCTCGACTACCTGGCCAGCGACCCGGGCACCCGGGCCATCCTGATGTACATGGAATCAGTTCAGTCGGCACGCAAGTTCATGTCCGCGGCGCGTGCTGCAGCGCGCAACAAGCCGGTGCTGCTGGTCAAGGCCGGGCGGGCACCCGAGGGCGCCAAGGCCGCCGCATCGCATACCGGCGCGCTGGCCGGCTCGGATGCCGTCTTTGACGCCGCCGTGCGCCGGGCCGGCATGCTGCGCGTGACAACCCTGACCGATCTGTTCGCGGCGGCAGAGACGCTGGCCCGCGCCCGACCGTTCAAGGGCGAGCAACTGGCCATCATGACCAACGGCGGCGGCGCCGCCGTGCTGGCGGCCGACGCGATTGCGATGGGTGGCGGCGTGCTGGCGGAATTGTCGAGCGAATCGATGCATCATCTTCAGGAGTTTTTGCCGCCCACCTGGTCCCAGGGTAACCCGGTGGACATCATCGGCGATGCGCCGGTCGAGCGTTATGTGCGCACGCTGCGGATCCTGATCGACGATCCCGGTGTGCAGGCGGTGCTGTTCATGCACGCGCCCACCGCCATCGTGCCGAGCGCGCAGATCGCCAGCGCCTGCGCGCCTCTGATGCAGGCGGCCGTGCAGCCGGTGTTGAGCTGCTGGTTGGGCGGTGATGCAGTCAAGCAGGCGCGCAGCATCTTTGCCGACGCCGGCATCCCTGCTTACGAATCCCCTGAGCAGGCAGTTGGCGCGTTTCTTCAGCTGGCTGATTTTCACCGCAACCAGACGATGCTGATGCAGACACCGCCCTCGGTGCCGCAGGCGTTCGTACCTGACCTCGCGGCGGCGCGCCGGGTCATCAATGCGGTGCTCGCCGACAGACGCGAGCTGCTGAGCGAGCCCGAGGCCAAGACCTTGCTGGCGGCCTATGGCATCCCGGTGGTCGAAACCCGCGTCGTGGCCGACGCCGCGCAAGCCGAGCGCGCGGCCGCGGATATCGGCTTTCCGGTTGTGCTCAAGATCCTCTCGCCGGACATCTCGCACAAGTCCGACGTGGGCGGCGTGGCGCTCAAACTGGAGACCCCGCAGGACGTGGCGCTGGCGGCCCAAGGCATGCTGCAGCGGGTGCATGAATTGCGACCCGATGCCACGCTGGCGGGTTTCACCGTGCAGGCGATGGTGAGGCGTCCGCATGCGCACGAACTGATCGTTGGCGCCGCGACCGACCCGATCTTCGGGCCTGTGATCCTGTTCGGTCAGGGGGGCGTCGCGGTCGAGGTGATCGGCGACCGCGCGGTCGCGCTGCCGCCGCTGAACATGGCGCTGGCAGCCGATCTGGTCTCGCACACACGGGTGTCCAGGCTTCTCGCCGGCTACCGCGACCGCGTCGCCATTGATCACGAGGCGCTTTATCTGGTCCTGCTGAAGGTATCGCAGCTGATTTGCGATTGTTCGGAAGTGGTCGAACTCGACATCAACCCGTTGCTGGCGGATGACCATGGCGTGATCGCGCTGGACGCCCGCGTGAAGGTGGTTCCAGCGAGCAGCGCCGGCGCGCAGCGACTGGCCATCCGGCCGTATCCTGCGGAACTGGAAGAGCAGCTTGACTTTGGCGGCTCCAGCGTGCTGGTACGACCCATCCGGCCCGAGGATGAGCCTTGCCTGAGGGCGTTCTTTGCCGATGCCGAGCCGAAGGACCTGCGCATGCGCTTTTTTATGGCGAGGCGCGAATTCGCGCACTCCGAGCTCGCCCGCTTCAGCCAAATCGACTACGAGCGCGAAATGGCCTTCATCGCGGTTGCGCCGGAAGACGGCGGCGAGACCCGCATGCTCGGCGAAGTGCGAGTGACCACCGATCCCGACAACCTCCGGGCCGAGTTTGCGATCATGGTGCGCTCTGACCTGAAGGGTAAGGGGCTAGGGCGGGCGTTGTTGGCGAAGATGATCCGCTACCTGAGGAGCCGAGGGACCGGCGTGCTCGCCGGCGAGTGCCTGCTTCAGAACGACGACATGGCTACGCTGGCGCGCGGGCTCGGGTTCAATGTCAGCCGGGCTGGCGAGGGTGAAACAATGTCCCTCTCGCTTGAACTGCCGCCGGTGACCTGACCTTCTCAGTCCGCTTACCCGACGAAAGATATTATGGAAAAGCGCAACCAGTTCAGCTTCTGGTACATCCTTCTGGCCTTTTTCGCGATCCAGTTTCTGCATGGCTTGTATGTGCAGTGGCGAACGGTCGAGCCCATTCCCTACAGCCAGTTCCAGACTTTGCTCAAGGAGGGGCAGATCGCGGAGATATCGATTTCCGACAGCCACATCAGCGGTACGCTGAAGCAGGCGCTGCAGGATGGCAAGAAAGGCTTCGTCACGACACGGGTTGATCCTGCCCTGGCCAAGGATCTCGCCCAGTACGACGTCAAGTTCAACGGCGTGATCGAGAGCACGCTGATGCGCGACATCCTGTCTTGGGTGCTCCCGACCTTGGTGTTCGTGGGCATCTGGATGTTCGCGATGCGCAAGTTCGGCGAGAAGCAAGGCCTGGGCGGCGGCTTTCTGTCCATCGGCAAGAGCAAGGCCAAGATCTACGTCGAGACCGATACCAAGGTCAGCTTCGACGACGTGGCGGGTGTCGATGAAGCCAAGGCCGAGCTGCAGGAAGTCATCGGCTTTCTCAAGGACCCCAAGGAATACGGCCGCCTCGGCGGGCGCATGCCGCACGGCATCCTGCTGGTCGGACCGCCCGGTACCGGCAAGACCATGCTGGCGCGCGCGGTGGCGGGCGAGGCGGGCGTGCCGTTCTTCTCCATCTCCGGCTCGCAGTTCGTGGAGATGTTCGTCGGCGTCGGGGCCGCGAGGGTGCGCGACCTGTTCGAGCAGGCCCGCGAGAAAGCGCCGGCCATCATCTTCATCGATGAACTCGACTCGGTCGGCCGTGCGCGTGGCGCGCCAGGCCTCGGCGGCAACGACGAAAAGGAGCAAACGCTCAACCAACTGCTGGCGGAGATGGATGGCTTCGACCCCAGCTCTGGCCTGGTGCTGCTTGCCGCCACCAACCGGCCCGAAGTGCTGGACGCGGCCTTGCTGCGCGCTGGGCGGTTTGATCGCCAGGTGCTGGTTGACCGGCCCGACCGGC
>DASUIO010000034.1:0-10690 GCA_036279755.1 Polaromonas sp.
CGACCCAGATGCGGCGGTACTGCAGATTAGGCATGAACCGGCGCTTGGTTTTGTTGTTGGCGTGAGAAACCTTGTTTCCCACCATCGGGCTTTTGCCCGTTACCTGACAGACGCGTGCCATGAGCACTCTCCGTAAAAAAATTAGGAATCGGATGCTGGCAACTGTATGAATCGATACTGAACGGATCATACGAGTGCGCAACTAAGCCATAAATTATAGCCTGAAAACGGCGTTGGTAGAACAGCGGCATGCTGTTTCGTATCAGTGCTTCATTGATACGACGCTCTGCGGCCACGTCCTACAGACAGTTTTGGCATGCCTCTCTACATTACGGGTCACGGTGGCGCAGTTCCGGGGCGTGGCCACCCAACGACCAACAAGCCCGGCGAGGAGATTTGTATGAATTCAGCACGCATCGTCGGCATTATTTTGATCGTTGGCGGCCTGGCCGGCTTTTTCACTGGTGGTTTCAGTTTTACCAAAGACACCAGCACCGCCAAAATTGGTCCTTTGGAATTGACGGTGCAAGAAAAACAATCCGTGAATATTCCCCAGTGGCTGAGCCTCGGCGCTGTGGCCTTGGGTGCGATTGTGCTGGTGATGGGCTCCCGCAAATCCTGAGAAGAATTCAGGCCCAGTCAAGCAGCCTAGTGCGGTGTTGCACGCTATCTGGCACATAAAACCGCGTCTTTTTGCCCATGGCCGCGTTGCAAATCCTCGCAATAGTGGAACTATTGCTGCGGTTTGCGCCTTGCCATGAACAAAAATCCATCGGCTTTATTTGTACCATCAAGCATGCAACACCACACTAGCCACCTGACAATTGTCAGGTGCGCTGCAAACTCAACATGCGTGAGATCGCCTGCGCTGCTGCGAGCAGTTGCGGCAGCATGGTCTCTTGCATCGTTTTGGCGCTGGTCCGGTTGGCCTGGCCACTGATGTTCAACGCCGCCACCGTCTCGCCAGCCCGGTTGCGAATCGGTGCCGCTATCGACACCAGGCCTTCTTCCAGTTCCTGATTCACCAGCGACCAGCCCTGTTTGCGCACCTGCGCAATCTTGCCCGCGAGGTCGGTCACCCCGGTTACCGTGTGTTTGGTGCGCGCTGTTCGTTCTGACGCGGCCAGGCGATCCATGAGCTCGGCTTCCGGCAAAGCGGACAACAGCACGCGACCCATCGACGTGCAGTAGGCCGGCAAGCGCGAACCCACGCCCAGGCTGATGCTCATGATTTTGTGCGTCGGCACGCGCAGCACGTACACAATGTCCGTGCCGTCCAGCACCGCCGCCGAGCATGACTCCTTGACCTGCTCGACCAGCGCTTCCATCGCCGGCTCAGCCAGGTTCCAGATCGGCATGGACGACAGGTAGGCAAAGCCCAGATCCAGTATGCGCGGCGTCAGGCTGAACAGCTTGCCGTCACTGCGAACGTAACCAAGCGCCTCCAGCGTGAGCAGGATGCGGCGGGCGCCGGCACGGCTCAGGCCGCTGCGCCCGGCCACTTCGGTCAATGTTTGACGGGGTGCACTGGCACTGAAAGAACGAATCACTTCCAGCCCGCGCGCAAACGACTGCACGTAACCGTCGCCGGGCTTGAGGTCTGCGATGAGGGTGGACGCGGCATTTGCCATGGTGCTCAAAATCTCCTAGAATTCATTATACGAACTATTGTTCTTATTGCGAACAAAATTCAGCAGGCATTCATTTGGCTGCTTTGCAGCATGCGCACGTTGCATCGCAAGTTGTTATTCCCATTGGAGATTATTGAATGATCAACAAGATTGCCCGTTCCATTGCCGATGCGCTGGCGGATGTGAAAGACGGCTCCACTGTGCTGATTGGCGGTTTTGGCACCGCCGGCATTCCCAATGAACTGATCGACGGCCTGATTGCGCAAGGCGCCAAAGACCTGACCGTGGTCAACAACAACGCGGGCAACGCCGAGGTCGGGCTGGCGGCCCTGCTGAAAGCCGGGCGGGTCCGCAAAATCATCTGCAGCTTTCCGCGCCAGGCCGATAGTCAGGTGTTTGACGGCCTGTACCGCAGCGGCAAGCTGGAGCTGGAGCTGGTGCCGCAAGGCAATTTGGCCGAGCGCATTCGCGCTGCGGGCGCGGGCATTGGCGCTTTTTTCTCGCCCACAGGCTATGGCACGGATCTCGCCAAACATGCCGATGGAAGCCTTAAGGAAACCCGCGAAATCAACGGCAAGCACTACGTGCTCGAAATGCCCATCTACGGCGATGTGGCGTTCATCAAGGCCGAGCAGGGCGACCGCTGGGGCAACCTCACTTACCGCATGGCGGCGCGCAACTTTGGCCCGGTGATGGCCACAGCGGCCAAAAAAACCGTGGCCACGGTGCATGAGATTGTCGAACTCGGCGCGCTCAACCCGGAATGCATCGTGACCCCCGGTATTTTTGTCCATCAGATCGTGAAGATCGACCGTGTGACCACCCAGGCCGGTGGTTTCAAGAAAGTGGCTTGAGCATGACGTACCAGAAACGCACCAAAGACCAGCTCGCTGCCCGCGTGGCGCAAGACATTTATGAAGGCGCCACGGTCAACCTCGGCATTGGCATGCCGACCCTGGTTGCCAACCATATCCCAGCCAGCCGTGAAGTGATTTTGCACAGCGAAAACGGTATCTTGGGAATGGGCCCGGCACCGGCTGCGGGCGAGGAAGACTACGACCTGATCAACGCCGGCAAGCAGCCGGTGACACTGCTCAAGGGCGGATCGTTTTTTCACCATGCCGACAGCTTTGCCATGATGCGGGGCGGTCATCTCGACATCTGCGTGCTGGGCGCGTTCCAGGTCTCTTGCACCGGTGACCTCGCCAACTGGAGCACCGGTGAGCCGGGCGCGATTCCTGCCGTGGGCGGCGCGATGGACCTGGCCATCGGCGCCAGGCAAACCTGGGTGATGATGGACTTGCTCACCAAAAAAGGCGACAGCAAGGTGGTAGCGCAATGCAGCTACCCGCTCACCGGCATGGCCTGCGTCAAGCGTATTTACTCCGAACTGGCAACGCTGGCGTGCACGCCGCAGGGCCTCCAGCTCATCGACAAGGTGGATGGGCTTGAACATGACGAGCTGGAAAAACTCATCGGCCTGCCGATTGCTCTGCCTATCGCTGCTTGAGCTCGCATAAATTTGACTCAACCTTTCATTTTTTGAGAAACCTCATGAAGCAAGCTTTTATCTGCGACGCTATTCGTACCCCTTTCGGCCGCTACGGCGGCGCATTGAGCAGCGTGCGCGCCGACGACCTTGGTGCGATTCCGCTCAAGGCCCTGATGGCGCGCAACCCGAACGTCGATTGGCAGACTGTCACCGATGTGATCTTTGGCTGCGCCAACCAGGCCGGGGAAGACAACCGTAATGTGGCGCGCATGGCGAGCTTGCTCGCGGGCTTGCCTGTGGAAGTGCCGGGTGCCACCATCAACCGCCTGTGTGGGTCGGGGCTGGATGCGCTGGGCACGGCGGCACGCGCCATCAAATCGGGTGAAGCCACGCTGATGATTGCCGGCGGGGTCGAGAGCATGAGCCGCGCACCGTTTGTCATGCCCAAAGCCGAAAGCGCTTTCAGCCGTGCCAATGCGGTGTACGACACCACCATAGGCTGGCGCTTCGTCAACAAGCTGATGAAAGCCGCGTACGGTGTGGATGCCATGCCCGAGACCGCCGAGAACGTCGCCACCGACTACAACATCAGCCGCGAAGATCAGGACAAGATGGCCCTGGGCAGCCAGCTCAAAGCCGTGGCTGCGCAAAAAGCCGGCTACTTCGACGCCGAAATCACACCCGTCACCATTGCCCAGAAAAAGGGCGACGCCATCGTGGTCAGTCGGGACGAGCACCCGCGTGAGACCTCCATGGAATCACTGGCCAGGCTCAAAGGCGTGGTGCGACCGGACGGCACCGTCACCGCCGGCAATGCCAGCGGGGTGAACGACGGCGCCTGCGCGCTGCTGCTGGCCGATGAGGCCACTGCAGCCAAAAACGGCCTGACACCGCGCGCCCGCGTGGTCGGCATGGCCACGGCTGGCGTGGCGCCGCGCATCATGGGCATTGGCCCGGCACCGGCCACGCAAAAAGTGCTGGCGCTGACCGGCTTGAGTCTCGAGCAGCTCGATGTGATTGAGCTCAACGAAGCCTTTGCCGCGCAGGGCCTGGCTGTGCTGCGCCTGTTGGGCCTGAAAGACGACGACGAGCGCGTCAATGCCTGGGGCGGCGCCATCGCGCTGGGTCACCCGCTCGGCGCCTCGGGTGCGAGACTGGCGACCACCGCCATCAACCGCTTGCACACCACGGGCGGGCGCTACGCGCTGGCCACCATGTGCATTGGCGTGGGACAGGGCATTGCAGTGATTCTGGAACGGGTGTGATGATGAGCAAGCAAGAAGTTGCGCTGGTCACTGGCGCCAGCGCCGGCATTGGCCGCGCGATCGCCGAAGCCCTGCTGGCCGAAGGTCGGCATGTGGTCAACATCGACTACGCCGCGCCGGATTGGTCGCATCCGAACCTGCTGTCGTTCCAGGCCGACCTTACACGTGAGGAGCCGACCCGTGCCCTGGCCCAGCAGGTCGCATCGCAGTACGACGTGACCGCGCTGGTCCACAACGCCGGCGCCACGCGGCCCGGCAGCATTGACACTGCCACGGTGGCCGACCTGAACTATGTGGTCGCGCTGCACTTCCAGGCCAGCCTGCTGCTCACGCAGGCGGCGCTGCCGGCGCTGCGTGCTTGCGGCTGCGGCCGCATCGTCCACATCGCCTCGCGCGCGGCACTGGGCAAGCCCGAGCGCGTGGTCTATTCGGCCACCAAGGCTGGTCTGATCGGTATGACGCGCACACTGGCGATGGAGCTCGGCGGCGATGGCATCACGGTCAACGCGGTGGCGCCCGGTCCCATCGCGACCGCGTTGTTCCGTAACAGCAACCCTGAAGGCGCGCCGCAGACGCAGCGCATCATCGACAGCATCGTGGTCAAGCGCATCGGCACGCCGGAAGACGTGGCGCGCGCCACGATGTTCTTTCTTTCGCCCGACAACGGCTTCGTCACCGGTCAGGTGCTGTACGTCTGCGGCGGCACTACCTTGGGGGTCGCCCCAGTCTGATCTTCTGCCCCCTTGGGGGAGTTTCCACTCCCGGCTGCGCCTGCGAGGTTCACGAGACCCTATTGCAGTCCTTTTGCCCGGGTTCTACCTCTCTCTTCACCATAAAGGACTTCGCCATGCCTCGTGCATCTCATTCCGTCAATTCCACACGTCGTCATTTCAGCCTCGACGCGCTGGCCGCAGCCGTGGTCTTGGGCTCGGGCCTGCTGGCCACCGTGCCCGCAGCCGCGCAGGCAGCTTACCCGAACAAAACCATCACCATCGTCGTGCCGTTCTCGGCCGGCGGCACGACCGACATCCTGGCGCGCATCGTCGGTCAGGCCCTGACCACCGAACTGGGCCAGACGGTCGTCGTCGACAACCGCGCCGGCGCGGGCGGCAACATTGGCGGCCAGGCGGCGGCGAGGGCTCAGGCTGATGGCTACACCCTGTTCATGGGCACAGTCGGCACGCATGCCATCAACGCCAGCCTCTACAAGAAGATGCCGTTCGACCCGATCAAGGATTTCGCGCCCCTGACGCGCGTGGCCAACGTGCCCAATTTGTTGGTGGCCAACCCTGCGCAGCCGTTCAAGAACGTGAAGGAGCTGATCGCCTACGGCAAGGCCCATCCGGGCCAGCTGAACTTTGGCTCGTCGGGCAACGGCACCTCGATCCACCTGTCGGGCGAGCTGTTCAAGACCATGGCCAAGGTGGACATGCAGCACGTGCCCTACAAGGGCAGCGCCCCGGCCATGACCGATCTGCTGGGCAACCAGATCGCCATCATGTTCGACAACATGCCCTCGGCCATCCAGCATGTGCGCTCGGGCAAGCTGCGCGCCATCGCGGTGACCACTGCCAAGCGCTCGCCGGAACTGCCTGACGTGCCGACCATCGCCGAAGCCGGCGTGCCTGGCTACGAGGCGACTTCGTGGTTCGGCCTGTTCGCGCCGGCCGGCACGCCGCCCGCAGTGATCAGCAAGCTCAACACGGCCGTCGTCAAGGTGCTGGCCAACTCCGAGATCAAAAAGAAGATCAATGAGCAGGGCGCCGAGGTCTACAGCGAAACCCCCGAGCAGTTTGCCGCCTTCATCCAGAAGGAATCAGTGAAGTGGGGCAAGGTGGTGCGCGATTCAGGCGCGAGTCTGGACTGACATCTGAAGCGATTCTGGGTCCGGTTCGTTCAGGCTGCGAATGAACCGGACCCCTGGCGGCCATGGAATCCGGCACAGCGTTGAGCGGATATACGGCGACCGCGCTAATCGCGACGGTCGCCCGCACCGTGGACCTGCTTTTTACCGGTGGCGCATACGGACAAATCGAATTTTTCCAGCCGACGTCACGCTGTTGCGCTTTGCGGACGCTCAACCGGAGGTGTGCCTTGCTTGAACAGTTGGCCCAACTGCCTGCGTAATTCCGGCGTGTCCTCATGTTTATGAACGGCTACCGCATGCTGCACCGCAATCTCCATGAGTTCCTGGTCGGAGTCCGCGGATATTGCGACAGTACAGCTCGAGTCACTTGGAAATTCGCGGCAATCAATGTATTTGCGAGTCATGTCAGCCTCCTCTATGGAAAATGACGGGAATGCGTGTCGGATACCGGGCTAGGCAGGTTGAAGGCATTCCCAAGACACCAGCCTGCAAAGCGGATTTCCAGAATTGGAATGCGCAAAAACCACTATAGGACGGCCAGCGGAAAATGCAACCATGCACGTCGCTGGGTCTTTTAACCTAGAAACCGCTTCTAGGTTGATGGCTCGTCGCCAGCGCCGGCCCTGGGCTTTTGCTCGGCAATCAAGGCGGCGCGTGCCATCTGCCAGCCGCCCACTACAATGCCGGCACGCTTCAAATACAAGACTTACGCACCTTCCTGCATCCTGCCCTGCGATCGCCCACGCTGCCCGGGCCACAAAGGCCTGCCGCCGTGAGCTTTCCGTTGATCACTGATCCATTTTTCTACGCTGTCGCCATTCCTGCCGTGCTGTTGCTGGGCATCAGTAAAAGCGGTTTTGGGGCCGGCTTTGGCTCGCTGGCGGTGCCGGTGATCGCGCTGTCCGTCACGGTACCGCAGGCCGCGGCGATCTTGATGCCGCTGTTGCTGCTCATGGACTTACTGGGGGTGGCCGCGTTCCGCAAGGACCTCGATTTGAAGTTCCTGAAGTTTCTGGTGCCTTTTGGCCTGATGGGCACGGTTGTGGGTGCGCTGCTGTTCAAGCTGCTTGATGCCAAGGTGGTGGCCGGCATCGTCGGCGGTTTTACCCTGCTTTTCCTGGCGCAACGCCTGCTGTTCCCGCCCCGGCCCGATAGCCCGCCGCCGCCCAAATGGGTGGGAGCGATTTTGACAGTGACGTCGGGCTTTACCAGTTTTGTGGCCCACGCCGGTGGCCCGCCGCTGAGCGCTTACGTCATTCCGCTGCGCCTGAGCCCGATCAAGTTCACCGCCACCATGGCGTTTTTCTTCTTTGTGATCAACCTCTCCAAGTGGATTCCCTATGCCTGGCTGGGCCTGCTCGACTGGCGCAATCTGGCGACCTCGCTGGTGCTGCTACCGCTGGCGCCGGTGGGCGTGTGGATTGGCGTGCGCATGGCCAAAAGCATCAGCCCGCTCTGGTTTTACCGGATTCTCTACGTGGGCATGTTGCTCACCGGTACCAAGCTGGTGTGGGACGGGCTTCACTAAATACTATTGAAAAAGTAGCTGCTTGCGCCCGAGCCTAAAGGGCTACCGCGCTATCTTATAAATAATTTCGGCATGGCCAACCGATTGGCCGCTTGTCGCTGACTCGACAAGCCCCGCCGTTACTTATTGGACATGCCGCTAAAGTCGGCACATGAAGACCTTTAAAACCTTGTCTGAACTGGCGGCCTGCACCGGCCAGGAAGTCGCTGTCAGCGACTGGATCACCATCACGCAGCAGCAGGTCAACCTGTTTGCCGAAGCCACGGGCGACCACCAGTGGATTCATGTGGACCCGGAAAAAGCCCGTACCGGCCCGTTTGGCGGACCCATCGCACACGGCTTTCTGACGCTATCGCTGTTGCCGAAGTTTTTTGAATCCTCGTTTGAAATCACCGGCTCGCGCCTGGGTGTGAATTACGGCTTGAACAAGGTGCGCTTCACGGCGCCCGTGCCCGTGGGCAGCCGGCTGCGCGCCCGCATGAAGCTGTTGGCGGCCGAGCCAATTGATAACGCCGGTATGCAGATGAACTGGGAAGTGACGGTGGAGCGCGAAGGGTCGGCCAAGCCGGTGTGCGTGGCCGAATCGCTGGTCAGGCACTATCCCTGAAACGTTTGGGTCGCGCGCCAGTCCGCCAAAGCCGACCCGCCAAAGGCGTTTTGGCGCCAGGCCTCGAACACCGTGACTGCAACGGTGTTGGACAGGTTGAGGCTGCGCTGGTCTGGCCGCATCGGCACCTTGAGACGCTGGGCTGCCGGGAAAGATTCCCGCACCGCAGGCGCGAGGCCTTTGGTCTCAGAGCCAAACACCAGCCAGTCGCCGGGCAGGAAACGCATGTCATACAGGCTGCGGCTGCCTCGTGTGGTCATGGCAAAGAGCCGGTCGGGCTGCGGTTGCTGGCTGTCCAGCAGCGCTTGCCAGTTGGCGTGACGCAGCACCTCTGCATACTCGTGGTAGTCAAGTCCGGCGCGCCGCATGTGCTTGTCGTCCATCGAAAAGCCGAGCGGCTCCACCAAGTGCAGGCGGCATCCGGTGTTGGCCGCCAGCCGAATCACATTGCCGGTGTTGGGCGGAATTTCGGGTTCGACAAGGACAATATTGAACATGGTGGCAGATTGGGTGAGGCGAAGGCTTCGGCGGCCTGGAGGCGTGGCTGACGAGGCAGAAAGTGTGCAGCAGGCGATTTTAGGCGGGGGCGGTGCGCGCCAGCACCACGGCGGTGATATGTGCGGCACCGGCCTCCCGCAGGGCCTGCGCTGCCGTAAACACCGAGGCGCCGCTGGTCATCACGTCATCTACCAACACCACGCGCCGGCCCTCCAGTTCGGCAACGCGCAGCGGATCGACCTGGAAGGCACCCTTGACATTGGCCAGTCGGGCCTCGCGTTTGAGCTGGCTCTGCGGACGGGTGTGTTTGACGCGAAGCAGCAGCCGGGCATCGGATTTTGCCCTGGTTTGACTTAGCCGGGCCAGCGCGCTGGCCAGTCCCCAGGCCTGGTTGAATCCACGCGTTTGCAGGCGTTCGGCCGAAAGCGGCAGTGGCAGCACCCAGTCATGGGTATCCAGATCGGCAAACGCCTGCAGCATGCCGGGCGTCTTGAGCAACAAGGTCGCAAAAAAAGCGGCCCAGCCGTGCTGCTCGCCAAACTTGTAGCGGGCAATCAGGTCGGACCACGGGTAGGCATAGGGCACCGCTGATAGCGCTTTGTCCAGCGGCGGCGGCCGGCGCACGCAGGCGGCGCAAAAATCAGGGCCAAGCTTCAGGCCCAAAGACAAATCGGCGGGCAGGGCCATCGCGCAACGTTCGCAACGACGCTGCACCGGCGCAAATCGCGCCTCGCACGGGGGGCACACCTGTCGCGCAGGCCAGCTCCGGCAGACGGCACACTGGCTGGCAAAGCCGGGTAGCCGGGGCAGGAATAAACGAGGGGAAAGCAGGCGCGTGAACACCGTGTCAATATACTCGCCTACTTCCCTCTACCGATCTGTTCCGCGGACCGCCCCGTCAAACGCATAGCCCCTCCCATGACCACCACCCAGCGCCCGCCCACACTTGATCCGCTTGCCGTCAGCCGCTGGCATCGCACGGCGCCGCTTTCCTCACCGTGGCTCCATGAAGAAGTGGCCAGCCGCATGCTTGACAGGTTGCAGTGGGTCAAGCTGCAGCCGAAGGCTTGGGCGCATTGGGGCGCCGTGCGCGGCGGTCTGCAGGCCCATACACAGTTGACCAGTCTGTATCAAAATTCAGCATGTTTTGTTGCTGAAGCCAGTACAGAACGGATGCAGGAAGCTATAAAAAACATAGCAAAACCATGGTGGAGCCCGAAGCGATGGGGGGCAGCGCCGACGCGCTTTGAGGCACCGTCACCGGCCAGCGTCGACATGCTGTGGGCCAACATGGCCCTGCACGAATCGGCCGATCCGCAAGCCCTGCTGGCTGAGTGGCATCAGGCGCTGAAGGTCGATGGTTTTCTGATGTTTTCATGTTTGGGGCCTGATACCGCCCGTGAATTGCGCGAGGTTTACGTGCAACTGGGTTGGCCGCCCGCGGGGCATGAACTGACCGACATGCACGACTGGGGCGATATGCTGGTGCAAACCGGCTTTGTCGAACCGGTGATGGACATGGAGCGCATCACGCTGACCTATGAGACGCCAGCGCGGCTGTTGCAGGAGCTCGCTGAACTGGGCCGCAACTTTCATCCGGCGCGCTTTCCGGCCCTGCGCGGCCGCAACTGGAAGGCGCAGCTGGAGCAGGCGCTGGCGCAGCATCTGACGGGCGAAGACGGCCGACTGTCGCTCACGTTTGAGGTTATTTACGGCCACGCGCTCAAGGCGCCGCCAAAAATCAAGGTCAGTGCGCTGAGTTCGGTGTCGGTGGCGGACATGCGCAGCATGCTGCAGGGGCA
>DASUIO010000035.1:0-3603 GCA_036279755.1 Polaromonas sp.
TGCGGTTTTGAGCTGCTTGAGCGTCGCTTGCGCGCCTTCGCGGATCTGCTCGGGCGTGGCGTCCTTGATTGCAAGGCCTGTTTCCAGGCTGTCAGCCACGGGAAGCAGGCTTTCCGCAAAGCTTTCAAGGGCAAATTTTCGTGCCTTGGCAACTTCATCATCGGCGCGGCGGCGGGCGTTTTCCGTTTCGGCCTTGGCGCGCAGATAGCTGTCAGCCAGCTCGGTGTTCTTGGCCTGCAGGGCCGCCATTTCGGTTTGTGCCACGTTCAGCGCATCAAATTCGTTGGCTGCCTGTGCGGCTTCCATTTCTTCAGCACTGGGGGCGCCCGTAAGTGGTTGATTTTGCTCAGGTTGTGTATTTTTAGACATGCTGGACGACAAGATTTAGGCTAATAATTTCACTAGCTGGGGATTACAGATCCCTTTTTCAAGACAAGGGATTCGTCGTTGACCGGGGGAATTATCGCCCTGTGCCTGGCGGTCCATCTGAAGGCAGTACAGCCACGATGGTCAGGAACCGTTGGCGCCTGAGCTGGCAGGGTGGTTTGCCAGGCTCCAAAAAAAAGACAGGCGCAAAGCCTGCCCTTTTTACGGAGCAGAAAAACTATTTTTTGACGGTGCTGACCTTGGCCTGGCTGACGGCCCACTTGCCGGCAAAGGCTTGCAGGTCGTTCAGACGTTTGAGCAGGTCTGCACCCAGCGCGGTCACTGTGTAGCCGCCGCCGCCATGACCCATCAGCCCTGCCGCGCGCAATTCCTTGATGCGGGTGTTAAGGGTGTTGGGGGTGATGCTGCCAATGCTGTCTTGCAGCAGGCGAAAAGTCTGGGGGTGGCCGTCTTTCAGGGCCCACATCACGCGCAGTGCGTAGCGCGATTCCAGTAGTTCAAGCAACTGGCCTACAGCTACATTTTCTTTGGCACTCATTAGGTAATCTCCTCTGGTCACAGTTTAGTCACAGTTGATCGGTAAGCCGGAAGCTCGGCTTCAAATATAACGCAAATTCCCGGCTGCTACGAGTTTAATAGCTGTTCACGCCCACTGCATGTGGACTCGCAGGCGTAAACTATTGGAAAACCCTGATGCGGCCAGCCTGAAAAAGAGGCAGGAGCCGGCTGCGCGAGTCTTGGCGACTGGCCTGTAAGCCCTACATCACGGGAATCACTGCTGCGGGGTGAAGTGCTACCGGGTTGCCTGTTCTCGAAGATTCCATGATGGCTTCAATCACCTGCTGCACGCCAAGCGCCGAGCGCCCGGTGACGGCAGGCGCGGTGCCACTTTGCACGGCGCGAATGAAATTTTGCAGCACGGCCCGGTGGGCGGCATGGCTGAATCCCATCGGGTTGGCACCGCCGCCCGATGCCTGGCGGGCCCCCAGTGTCATGGTTTTTCCGTTCATGAACACCGCTTGCAGCTCGCCCGATTCCAGCGTCGCGCTGCCCCTGGTGAAGTTGAGTTCGATCCGCTCGGGGAACCCGGGGTAGGCCGCCGTCGTGGCTTGTACGACAGCCACGGCACCGCCCGCATAATGCAGCAGTGCCGCCGCGGTGTCTTCACCTTCCATCTGGTGCGTCGGGCTGGTACTTGAAATTCCGGTTACGCGTTCAGGCAGGCCGGTAAAACTGAGCATCAAATCCAGCGTGTGGATGGCTTGCGTGATCAGCACCCCACCGCCGTCTCGGGCCAAGGTGCCGCGCCCCGGTTCGTTGTAATAGCTTTGGGGCCGCCACCAGCGGATCGATGCGGCGGCGCTGACCAGCTGACCCAGCTCGCCGGTGTCCAGCAATGCCTTCAGGCCCAAGGCGGCGTCGCGCATGCGGTGCTGCAGCATGACGGCCAGCGTGACGTCACTGGCCTCACACGCCTCAACCAGGGCGTTGGCCCGGTTCAGGTCAATCTCCAGCGGTTTTTCGACCAGCACATGTTTGCCCGCGCGGGCTGCGCGACGCACGATGTCCAGGTGGCTGTTTGGCGGTGTCAGCACCAGCACCGCCTGCACACTGGCGTCTTCCAGAATGTCTTCAAGGCGCGTGGTTTTTCGGGAACCTGCCGTCGTAGGCACGCTGGCCAGGCGCTCGGCACTTCGTCCATAGACCCAAACGACTTCAGCTTCACTGGCGAGATCTTCCAGGCTCTGGAAATGGGGCGCCGAACCGAGTCCGGCGCCAATGACGGCGAGGCGCAGCCGGTCGGGATCTGGGCGTTTCATGTTGTCTCCTGCCTGTCATAGGCGGTTTGGCGGATGGCGCTGGCTTGAAATGCGTCAAGCCACACCGCCCATCGCCCTCAGCGAAGCATGCAGGGCATCTTGTTGTTGAATTTCCAGCCCGGAATCAGGCACTGCATGGCAATGGCGTCATCGCGCGCACCCAGCCCGTGCTTGAGGTAAAGCTGGTGCGCTTTTTCAACTTCGACCATGTCCAGCTCGACGCCCAGACCAGGCTGTTGGGGCACGCGGACCTGGCCATCGACAATTTGCAGCGGGGCTTTGGTCAGGCGCTGGCCGTCCTGCCAGATCCAGTGCGTGTCGATGGCGGTGACCTTGCCCGGGGCGGCCGCCGCCACATGGGTGAACATGGCCAGCGAGATGTCGAAGTGGTTGTTGGAGTGCGAGCCCCAGGTCAGTCCCCAGGTCTGGCAGATCTGCGCGACGCGAACCGAGCCTTGCATGGTCCAGAAATGCGGGTCGGCCAGCGGAATGTCGACCGACTGCAGATGAATCGTGTGGGCCAGCTCGCGCCAGTCGGTGGCCACCATATTGGTCGCCGTCGGCAGGCCGGTGGCTCGGCGAAACTCCGCCATCACCTCACGTCCCGAGAAAACACCTTCGGCACCGCAGGGGTCTTCGGCGTAGGCCAGTTCCTTGCGCCGGTCGCGGCAAAGGCGGACGGCATCCTTGAGCAACCAGCCGCCGTTCGGATCGAGTGTGATGCGGGCATCAGGAAAGCGCTCTGACAAGGCGATGACGGCTTCCATCTCCTCTTCGCCCCGCAACACGCCGCCTTTGAGCTTGAAGTCCTTGAAGCCGTAGCGTTTGTAAGCGGCTTCAGCCAGAGCCACGATGGACTCGGCGTTCATGGCGGGCTCATGGCGCAGGCGCAGCCAGTCGTCGCTCGCATCGGGCTCCGAGGTGTAGGCCAGGTCCGATTGCTTTCGATCGGCGATGTAGAAAAGGTAGCCCAGCATGGCCACCGAGTCCCGCTGCTGGCCTTCGCCCAGCAGCGCCGCCACGGGAACGCCGAGAAACTGGCCCAGCAAATCGAGCAGGGCGCTTTCAACCGCCGTGACGGCGTGAATGGTCACTCGAAGGTCGAAGGTCTGGTTGCCGCGGCCGCCGCTGTCGCGTTCAGCGAAGCGGCTGCGCAGCGTGTTGAGGATCTGGTTCCAGGCACCGATCGACTGTCCAACGATGAGTTCGCGCGCATCTTCCAGCGTATTGCGGATCTTCTCGCCACCCGGCACTTCCCCTACACCCGTGCGCCCGGAACTGTCCGTGAGCACCAGCAGGTTGCGGGTGAAAAAAGGACCATGCGCGCCGCTCAGGTTGAGCAGCATGCTGTCCCTGCCGGCCACAGGAATCACCTGAACCCGGGTAATGCGTGGCG
>DASUIO010000036.1:0-5295 GCA_036279755.1 Polaromonas sp.
TCTTGCCAGTGCCTTTTTTGAGAAACACACGGGCGACGCTTGATTTGCGACGGCCGGTGCCATTGTTCCATTCACCAATCATCAATAGCTCCTTAGATGTCCAGCACTTTAGGCTGTTGGGCGGTATGCGGGTGCTCTGCACCACCGTACACCTTGAGTTTCTTGATCATGGCGTAGCCAAGCGGGCCCTTGGGCAGCATTCCCTTGACGGCTTTTTCCAAAGCGCGGCCAGGAAACTTGGCTTGCATGTCACGGAAGCTGGTGGCAGTGATGCCACCTGGATAACCGGAGTGACGGTAGTAAATCTTGTCAGTGGACTTGGCGCCCGTGACGCGCAGCTGGGCTGCATTGATGATGACGATGAAGTCACCGGTATCGACGTGAGGCGTGTAAATGGCCTTGTGTTTGCCGCGTAAACGGAGAGCAACTTCGCTGGCTACTCGTCCGAGGACCTTATCGGTCGCGTCAATCACAAACCACTCGTGCGTCACGTCAGCGGGTTTGGCGCTGAAGGTTTTCATGAGTTTCTCTTACTTAAGAAGGGTTTGTTGGGTTCTTTTCCACGGTCGGCGTTCTTCTGATGAGAACCTCTTAGGTGGGAGTTTGCGAAAAATTCCTTGAAAGGCGAACCCTTCCCGGAGACAAACGCAACTCTGTCGCGGAACCACGTGTGCGCTGCAGAGCCTTGGATTATATGAAAAATCAGGGGCTTGCGCCAATTTTCCGTAGCCTCCCGCCGCAAGAAGGTACGATACGCCCATGTTTTCCTACCGACACGCCTTCCATGCCGGCAACCACGCCGACGTTCTCAAGCACACCACGCTGATCGCGTTGATGAAGTACTTGACCCAGAAAGACACGGCGCTGACCGTGATCGACACCCACGCGGGTGCCGGTTTGTACCGGCTCGATAGCGACTACACCGAGACCAGCGGCGAAGCGCGGGAAGGTATTTTCAAGCTTATTTCAGAGCAAAAAACCCAGCCAACCAAAGAGGGAAGCGCGCAGGCAGCTACAAAAAAAATAGCAAAAGCGATGCCGGCTGGAGCTTTGGCTCCCGCCCTGCAGGACTACCTGGAACTGCTGCGCGGCCTGAACCCTCAATTTGCCGAAACCGGCGACGCGGCCCACCTGAAAATTTACCCGGGCTCGCCTTTTATCGAGCAGCAATTCCTGAGCGGCCGCGACAAGCTCAAGCTGTTTGAGCTGCACCCCACCGACTTCAAGTCGCTTTCGGGCAACATTGAGCAGCTGGGCGTGGGCCGTCAGGTCACGGTCGCCCGTGAAGATGGTTTTGAAGCCCTCAAAACCTTTTTGCCACCCCCCGCCCGGCGGGCCATGGTGCTGTGCGATCCGAGCTACGAAATCAAGAGCGACTATGGCCGCGTGGCCGCCTGCATGGCGGATGCCGTCAAGCGCTTTGCCACCGGCACCTACGTGGTCTGGTATCCGATCATCCCGCGGCCTGAAGCGCATGACTTGCCGCGAAAACTCAAGACACTGGCCGTCAAAGCCGGTCGAAGCTGGCTCCATGCCACATTGACGGTGAAGTCCAGCAAATTGACCACTGATGTTTCCGGGGAAGTCATACGCCCGGGCCTGCCCGCCAGCGGCATGTTCATCATCAATCCACCCCACACGCTTAAAGCCGATCTGCAAGCCGCCTTGCCGCAAATGGTTGCGTTGCTCGGACAAGACCGCAACGCGGGCTTCACGCTGGAGCATGGCGGCTGAGCCGAAAAAATTAACGGCGCTTGACGGGTGGGGAGCGCCGCGTGCTGCGCCGGACTTTCTGCACAGGCTCAGGCAGCTCCATCCGCAGGGCCGTGGATTCGGGTACCTTCAGCGACACCTCCGTGATACCAAGCGCCCGCAGGCCCAAAACCTCAGCGGCGGCCTGACTCAGGTCGATCACGCGCCCGGGGGCGAACGGGCCGCGGTCGTTGATGCGGACTTCCACTTCCCGACCGGGGGCCAGAAGACTGCGCACCCGCACCACCGTACCAAAGGGCAAGGTCTTGTGGGCTGCCGTCAGCGCATACCTGTCGTAGCGCTCGCCGCTGGCCGTGAGTCGGCCATGAAAACGCGGGCCATACCAGGACGCCTGGCCGCGCTCCAGCTCTCTGGCGGCTTCACCGGTCAGCAGATATTTGTCGTCCACAGGCATCTCGGAAAGCGGCGCAGCATCAAGGGCCAGGTCGGGCGCTTCCAGCTTCAGCGGTTTCCTGGCGACCGGGCTGGACGACGGACGTAAAGGCGGTACAGAGGGTAAATCGGGTACGGCAACTGTCGTGCAGGCGGTCAGCACAGCCAGCAGGCTTGCGACAAGCCAGAACTTGATGACGCCCGGGTGCATGGGGCGTCCGGTCATTTAGCCTGGAAACGGCAGTTGGACGCGCCCGAGTGGGCCGTCATGGGGTGGGCTGGGTAGGCGTGAGGACGCTGCAGGCTACTGCCTGCAAGGACGAGCAACGCCCCCAGACCGTGCCAGGGCGGCTCAATCGGGTGCGTAGCGCTCTCACCCCAAGCGGTGAGGTCTTTAAGGGCAGATAAATAAAAATTCATGCTGCCTTATTTGCTGAAGCAAGCGGTCAACTGCCGTTTCCAGGCTTAGCCCGTTGCAGACGCTGAATGATTTCAGTCGTCGCGACGGCCTGGTTCATCGTATAAAAATGAAGACCGGGCGCGCCGGCCGCGCACAAGCGCTCACACAGGTCGGTGATCACGTCCAGGCCAAAGCTTTTGATCGATGCGGAGTCATCGCCGAAGCCCTGCAGTCGCATGCGAATCCAGCGCGGAATTTCCGCACCGCAGGCGTCGCTAAAACGCATCAGCTGCATGGAACTGGAAATGGGCATGATGCCGGGCACCACCGGCACATCGACACCCAGTGCCTGCGCGTCATCCACAAAACGAAAATAGGCGTCTGCGTTGAAAAAATACTGGGTGATCGCCGAGTCGGCGCCGGCCCTGACCTTCGCGGCAAAGGCCTTCAGGTCGGCATCAGCTGATTTGGCCTGCGGGTGGACTTCAGGGTAAGCCGCCACTTCAATGTGAAAGGCATCGCCCGTTTCCGCGCGGATAAAGGCCACCAGATCGCTGGCGTAATGGAATTCGCCGCCCAGCCCGTAGCCGCTGGGCAGATCGCCGCGCAGCGCCACCAGCCGCTTGACGCCCATGGCCTGCAAGGTTGCCAGATGTTGGCGCACCGCAGCTTTGGTCGCGCCAACGCATGAAAGATGGCTGGCAGCCGCCACCCCTTCACCCAGAATTTCCTTGACCGTGCCGAAGGTGCCCTCTTGCGTCGAACCGCCAGCGCCAAAGGTCACGGAGCAAAACTCGGGCTGGTACGCATACAGCGCTCTGCGCGTCAGACGCAGCTTGTCGGCGCCTTCAGGCGTTTTGGGGGGAAAGAATTCGAAACTGACCGGAACATTCATCGCAAGCCTCAATCGTTCGACAGGTTTTCTTCGGATTTTTTGTCACGCCGCTTGCCGCGCGCCGGACCGGGCTGGCCCGCATGCGCGGCTTCAGGGTCTTCGTGCGGTTCATGGGACTCACGCGGCTCGCGCATCGCGCTGCGGGGAAGCCGCTTGGGCGCTTTTCGCTGCGGCGCGGCAGCCAGCGGCTGGTCTTCACCGATGCGCTCGTGCCCTTTCTTCGCATGCACGAAAAACTCACGGTTGCCGTCCCCGCCGACAATCGGCGACTCCAGCCACGCCATCACTTCCAGCCCCAAGCCGGCACAGGTGTCGCGCAGACGCTTTTCAACAAACTCGAACAACGCGGCATCGCGCACAATGCCGCCTTTGCCGACCTGCCCGGGTTGCAGTTCGAACTGCGGCTTGACCAGCATCAGCAGATGGCCATCGGGTTTGAGCAGTCGAACCACGGCGGGCAGCACCAGCGTCAGCGAGATAAAGGACAGATCGCCGGTCAGGAAATCAAACACCGGGTCAAAGTCGATACGCTCAAATTCGGCGTCCTCGTCGAACGCGCCGTCGGCATCGCCTTCAATGTCGTTGCCGGCCTGCAGCGCACGGCGATAATGCTCGGCCAGATCGTCCGCCGTGAGCGAGCGCGCATTGACGCCTTCAATGCAGACCACGCGCGGGTCGCCGCGCAGTCTGGCGTGCAGCTGGCCGTGACCCACATCCACGCCCACGACCAGCAAGGCGCCGTGCTGCAGCAAGCAGTCGGTAAAGCCGCCGGTGGACTGACCGATATCGAGACAGCGCAGGTCCTTCACATCTAGGCCGGTACTCCTCAAAGCCCCTTCGAGCTTCAAGCCACCACGCGAAATGTATTTCGCCTCGGTGTTGTCCAGTATCTGCAGCTCGGCGTCGCCCGGCAGTTCATCGCCGTTTTTGGCAACTTTCTTCCAGGCGCCCCCGGCTTCCACGCGCCACTGCACACCCGAGGCAATCAGGCGCTGCGCCTGGGAGCGGGTGGTGGCAAAGCCGTGTTCAACAAGAAAAAGATCAGCGCGCATGGAGTTCCAGTAGCCTCAAGGGCTTATTGATGCGGCTTGATGAAGTTTGGGCTGCCTGCCCTCACCCCCGCCCTCTCCCGGAAGGAGAGGGAACCAAGCCATTAATAACGGTAAGTGTCGGACTTGTACGGACCGGCTTTGCTCACGCCGATGTAGGCGGCCTGTTCATCAGTGAGCTCGCTCAGCATCGCGCCCACCTTCTTGAGGTGCAGACGCGCCACTTTTTCGTCGAGGTGCTTGGGCAACACATACACCTTGCCCACTTCGTAATCGGCTGTCTTGCTAAAGAGCTCGATCTGCGCCAGGGTCTGGTTGGCAAAGCTGGACGACATCACGAAGCTGGGGTGGCCGGTGCCGCAACCCAGGTTCACCAGGCGGCCTTTGGCCAACAGGATGATGCGCTTGCCATCCGGGAAAATCACGTGATCGACTTGCGGCTTGATCTCTTCCCAGGTGCATTTTTGCAGCGAGGCGACATCGATTTCATTGTCGAAGTGGCCAATGTTGCAGACGATGGCCTGGTCTTTCATCTTGGCCATGTGGGCATAGCCAATGACGTTTTTGTTGCCGGTAGCCGAGACGAAAATGTCACATTTGTCGGCAGCGTATTCCATGGTGACGACCTTGAAACCTTCCATTGCGGCCTGCAGCGCATTGATCGGGTCGATCTCGGTGACCCAGACCTGGGCCGACAGCGCGCGCAAGGCCTGGGCACAGCCCTTGCCCACATCGCCGTAGCCCGCCACGCAGGCGACTTTGCCGGCGATCATCACATCGGTCGCGCGTTTGATGCCATCGACCAG
>DASUIO010000037.1:0-3565 GCA_036279755.1 Polaromonas sp.
CTGATGCAAGTCATGGTGACCTTCTCGCTGATCGTCGTGCTGTGGTTCATCTACGGCTACAGCCTGGCCTTCACCGAGGGCAACGCCTTCTTTGGCGGCTTTGACCGGCTGTTCATGAAAGGCATCTGGGACAACGCGGCAGGCACCTTTGCCAATGCGGCTACCTTCAGCAAAGGCGTCGTGATTCCAGAAATTGTGTTTGCTGCATTCCAGGCGACCTTTGCGGCCATCACCTGCACGCTGATCGTCGGCGCCTTCGCCGAGCGCATGAAGTTCTCGGCCGTGCTGATGTTCATGGTGATCTGGTTCACGTTCAGCTACGCCCCCATGGCCCACATGGTGTGGTTCTGGATGGGTCCTGATGCCTACACGGGCAAGGAAGTGGTCGATGCCATGAACGGCAAAGCCGGTTACATCTGGCAGTCTGGTGCGCTTGATTTCGCCGGCGGTACGGTCGTGCACATCAACGCCGCTGTGGCCGGTCTGGTCGGTGCTTACATGGTGGGCAAGCGGATCGGTTACGGCAAGGAATCCATGGCGCCGCACAGCCTGACGTTGACCATGGTCGGTGCCGCCCTGCTGTGGGTTGGCTGGTTCGGTTTCAATGCGGGTTCCGCGCTGGAAGCCAACGGCTTTGCCGCGCTGGCCTTCATCAACACTTTCGGTGCTACCGCTGCGGCCGTGCTGGCATGGTGCACCGGTGAAGCGCTGATGCGTGGCAAGGCCTCGATGCTGGGTGCTGCTTCCGGTGCCGTGGCAGGCCTGGTGGCCATCACGCCAGCAGCTGGTAACGTCGGTATCGGCGGTGGCTTGGTCATCGGTCTGGCGGCAGGCTTTGCCTGCCTCTGGGGCGTGCATGGTTTGAAGAAACTGCTGGGCGCAGACGATTCGCTCGACGTTTTCGGCGTGCATGGCGTTGGCGGCATCCTGGGCGCGCTGCTGACGGGAGTATTCAACTCCCCCAGCTTGGGCGGTCCCGGCTTTGTGGCTGACTGGGTCACGGCCACCGGCGTGGCTGCTGCTGACTTCTCCATCGTGTCACAAGTGTGGATTCAGGCCAAGGCCGTGCTGATCACGGTCGTGTGGTCGGGTGTGGTCTCTTTTATCGCCTACAAGATTGTTGACCTGACGATTGGTCTGCGCGTGAGTGAAGAAGACGAGCGCGAAGGCCTGGACATCACCTCGCACGGTGAAACCGCCTACAACCGCTGATTGAATCGAAAGGCTGCCTGAAAGCAGTCCTGTTGGTTGATGAGAGACATCCTTGGGATGTTCAGCCCGCTGGTGCCAAGCCAGCGGGCTGTTTTTTTGCCTGTACAGTGCGTACTGGCCACCCCAAAAAGGAAAACACCCCATGACCTGGCAAACCGTCGTTGCACAGCCCAGTGAACTGGGCGAATCCCCTTTCTGGCATCCCGATGAGCAGATGCTGTACTGGGTGGACATTCCGGCCAGGCAGATTCACCGAGCCAATGTGTTCATGGGCACGCTGGAAAGCTGGGCCATGCCTTCAGAGCCCGGCTGCATCGCGCCTGCGAAAACGCGGGGCGAAGCCAGCGGCTTGGTCATCGCGCTGCGTGACGGCATTTACCGCGCGCGGCAGTGGGGCGGCGCGCTCCAGCAACTGGTGCCGGCCGACCATGACCCCGCCACCACCCGCTTTAACGACGGCAAAGCCGACCCGCTGGGCCGTTTCTGGGCCGGCACCCTGTACGAGCCGCGCGGTGCCGACAAGGCACAGCTTTTCTCAATGGATTGCCGCAACGGCCATGCGCCCGCGCTCGAACCCAAAGCCGGCAATGCCATCATCGCCAACGGGCTGGCCTGGTCGCCCGACGCCGCGACCGTCTATTGGGCCGACACGCCCCGCCACATCATCCGCGCCTGGGACTGGGATGCTGAAAGCAACGCCATGACCCATGAGCGGGTATTCCGGCAGTGGCCCGGCAGGCCCGAGGGATGGCAGTCTGGAATGCCTGGCTATGATGGCCGGCCCGACGGCGCCGCCGTGGATGTGCAGGGTAACTATTACGTCGCCATGTTCGAAGGCGCCCGGGTCCTCAAGCTTTCGCCTGAGGGTGAAGTGCTGGCCGACATTCCGGTGCCGGCCCAGTGCCCGACCATGCCGTGCTTTGGCGGGGATGACCTGAAAACGCTGTACCTCACCACCGCGCGCCATGGCCGCCCAGCCCGGGAGTTGCAAACTTACCCCCACTCGGGCTGCGTGTTCTCCATGCGCGTCGATGTGCCCGGTCTGCCAGTGAATTTCTTCAAAGACTGAGGGTTGGACCACTCCCTGGCGCGTCCTTGCTGAAAAAAATCGAACAAGCCCCGTTCAAAAAAATCAACACCACGGGTACCATAGGCCTTTACCATTCTTCCCATGCTTCCAAATACCGATGTGATGAGTTCTATTGTCGAGCGGGTGCGGGGTGCTGCGGCCACCGGCACGCCGCTGCGCATACGCGGAGGCGGCAGCAAAGACTTTTACGGGCAAGCCCTGACTGGGGAAATCCTCGACATGACGCCATTCGCCGGGGTCATCTGCTACGAGCCCAGCGAGCTGGTCGTCACCGCACGCGCTGGAACAAAGCTGGCCGAGCTGGAAGCCTTGCTGGCAGCTCAAGGTCAATGCCTGCCGTTCGAGCCGCCACATTTTCAGGTGAACGGCGCCCGAAGTGAGGCCACGGTCGGCGGAATGGTTGCGGCCGGCCTGAGCGGCCCGGCGCGCGCCAGCGTGGGCGGTGTGCGCGACTACATGCTGGGCGTGCAATTCCTCAATGGCCGCGCTGAACTGCTCACCTTTGGCGGGCAGGTCATGAAAAACGTCGCGGGGTACGACGTGTCGCGCCTGCTGGTGGGCGCCATGGGCACGCTGGGGGTCATCACCGAGGTCTCTCTCAAAGTCCTTCCGGTGGCGCCCGCCGAGGCCACGCTGGTGTTCGAGCTGTCCCAGAGTCAGGCGCTGGCGCAGCTGCACCGCTGGGGTGCTCAGCCTCTGCCACTCAATGCCAGCTGCTGGGTCTGCGACGACACCGATGGCCGCCCGCGTGAGTTGCTGTTCGTGCGCCTGCGGGGTGCTGTGGCTGCGGTGGAGTCGGCTTGCACCCGCATGCTTGGGGATGCTGGTGGCACACGCATGGATACCACCTTGGCCGCTGCCGACTGGCAGGCCTGCCGTGACTTGCGCCTGCCATTTTTTACCCGCGGCGCTTCAGGCTGCGTGCTGTGGCGTTTGAGTGTCGCCCAGACCACCCCGATGCTGGAACTGCCCTGGCCGCAGCTGGTGGAGTGGCACGGTGGCCTGCGCTGGCTTTGGGCACCGCTGGACGCGGCGGCTCGCCTGCGCGACGTGGCGGCGAGAGCGGGCGGGCAGGCTACTATTTTCATAGCAGGTAATAGAGATTCCATGGGCGCTGCAGGCATATTTTCTTCATTGAAACCACCGCTGGACGTGATCCAGCGCCGCCTCAAGGCCGAGTTTGACCCGGCCGGCATTTTTAACCGTGGCCGCCTGTTTGCCGGGAGTTAGCAGCCCGTGCCACGCCTGCCCGAGCAGGGGGCC
>DASUIO010000038.1:0-5788 GCA_036279755.1 Polaromonas sp.
CCGCCAAAGCTGCGACCACCACGGTCACCACCGAAATTGCCACGTGGACGCTCGGAGGTCGGCGCGAAACGCTGCTGCGGCTCCAGACCGGCAATCACGCTGGGCTTGAGGTTTTGCTGCGTGTAGTGCTCGATATCCTGAATCTTGCGGCGGTCGCGAAACTCGGCAATCGTGATCGCCTGACCTTGTCGGCCGGCACGGCCGGTACGGCCAATCCGGTGCACATAGTCTTCGGCTTTCATCGGCAGGCCGTAGTTGATGACGTGGGTGACGGTCGGCACATCCAGGCCGCGGGCGGCCACGTCGGTAGCCACCAGAATCTGCACGCGGCCGTCACGGAAGGCCATCAGGCGACGGTTGCGCAAACCCTGGCCCAAAGCGCCATGCAGCGCCACGGCGCTGAAGCCTTCTTGCACCAGATCATTGGCCAGGCCATCACATTCGACCTGTGTGCAGGCAAACACCAGGGCCTGGTTGATGGTGGTGTCGCGCAGCCAGTGGTCCAGCAGCTTGCGCTTGTGCGTCATGTTGTCGGCCCACAGCAGGGATTGCGTGATCGACGCGTGTTTTTCGTGCGGGGAGTCAATCTCCACGCGCTGCGGCTGCCGCATCACGCGGGTGGCCAGTTGCATGATGCGCGGCGCAAAGGTGGCACTGAACATCATGGTCTGCTTGCGCTCAATGGTCAGCTGGTTGACTTCGGTCAGGTCGTCGGCAAAGCCGAGGTCCAGCATGCGGTCAGCCTCGTCAACCACCAGGAATTGCACCTTGTCGAGCTTGATCTGCATGCTGCGCTGCAAGTCGAGCAGACGGCCGGGCGTGGCCACCACCAGGTCAGCATTTTGCAGCTTGGCAATTTGCAACTGGTAAGGAATACCGCCCACCACATTGGCAATGCGCAGGCCGCGGCAATGGCGAACCAGATCGATCGCGTCAGCGCAGACTTGCTGGGCCAACTCGCGGGTCGGACACAAAATCAGCGCGCCGGGTGTGGCGGCCTTGAAATTGCGGGCGTTGGTCGGGTCTTTGCGCTTGGGCTTTTTCAGCGGTGCTTCGCCCCGGGCGATGGCTTCGGCGCTGAGGCGCTCAAATTCAGCGCGTTCATTGCGCTCGGCGTCAACTTGCTGCATCAGCAGAGTGTGCAGCACGGGCAACAGAAAAGCAGCGGTTTTGCCGCTACCGGTCTGGCTGGAAACCAGCAAATCGGTGAATTTATCCGCTTTGGCATCAGCATCCAGCGCCTGCATGGCTTTGGGAATGGTGGCCATTTGCACGGCGGTCGGCTGGGTAAAGCCCAGGTCGGCCACGGCTTGCAGCAGTTCCCTGGCCAGGCCGAGCTTCACGAAGCCGTTAGGCTCGGGCGCAATGGCTTCCAGCGAGGTTTCCGCATCAGCAGGCGCGTCGGAAAAGTCCGGAATCACGTTGATTTCGATCTCGGAAGTCGTATCGGTAATAGCTTCGGGCAAAAAGTCGCCACGAGCCTCAAAAGAGTCAGTCATGTTTTTTCTCACTAATCCCCTGCATGCTTCGCTTTTAGCGAAGAGCAGGAAACTCCACCTCCCGCGATGCAGAAGGCTTCGTTCATGGTTAATAAAACATCAACCATCAAACGAATATGCTGTTCAGGCAAAAAGAACGCCTGAAGCGATGACTCTGTCAGTAGAGTCACAAAAGTGTGAGGTAGATGTACAGATGCAGCACACCCTGTGAACTGCAAGTCGGCGATTATGACACGGTTTTGGGGTTTCTACCAGTGTCCTGGTTTTGAAAAGGTTATAGCACCACCTTGCAGCAAGCTGTTCCGGGGGTTAATTGCTATTATTTCAGGAGCTAGTTGCCTCCGTGTTTATTGGGCAAAAAGCCAAATTTATATAAAATCCAGAAAATTACTTCAAAAAGTGTTCCCGGTAGTGTTCCAGTTCGTCAATGGATTCATTCACATCCGCCAGGGCGGTATGCATTTGACGCTTTTTAAAACTACTGTAAACCTCGGGCCGCCAGCGTTTGGCCAACTCCTTGAAGGTGCTCACATCCACATTGCGGTAGTGAAAAAATGCTTCGAGTTTGGGCATGTACTTGACCAGAAAGCGCCGGTCCTGGCTGATGGAGTTGCCGCACATCGGCGACTTGCCTTTGGGCAGGTACTTCGCAAGGAAGGCCAGCAACTGCTTTTCGGCTTCTTCCTCAGTCAAGGTGCTGGCCTTGACCTTGTCAATCAGGCCGCTGCGGCTGTGCGTGCCCTTGTTCCAATTGTCCATCTGCCCGAGCAATTCGTCGGACTGGTGGATCACGAGCACGGGGCCCTCAATGCGCGGCGTGAGTTGCGGGCCGGTGACAATCAAGGCGATTTCGATCAGACGCTCCTTTTCAGGGTCCAGGCCAGTCATTTCGCAGTCAAGCCAGACAAGGTTCTGGTCTGATTTTTTGAGAGTGGATTCAGTTTCGAGCATCGTGCGATTCTCGCCGATGCCCTAAACTCCCGGGGATGTCCGACCATTCACTTGTCTTTACCCTGCTGTTTTCAACCGTTCTGGTGCTGGGATTGGTCACGAGGTTCTACCTGGCTTCGCGGCAAATACGCCATGTGGCGAGCCACCGCAACAGCGTCCCTGCGGCGTTTTCGGCCAGCATCTCGCTCCAATCGCACCAGAAAGCCGCCGACTACACCGTGGCAAAAATGCGTTTCAGCATGCTGGAAACGGCTTTCGCCGCCGCCCTGCTGCTGGGCTGGACCCTGCTGGGCGGCATTGACACGCTAAACCAGGCGCTGCTCCATTCGAGCCTGGCCGCTTACGGCCGTCTGGCGCCGCAGCTGGCATTGCTGGCGGCATTCGGCGTCATCAGCGGCCTGCTGGACCTGCCCTTCACCCTGTACAACACCTTCAAAATTGAGGAGCGCTTCGGCTTCAATAAAATGACAGTCCGGCTTTGGCTGGCCGATCTTGTCAAATCTGCGCTAGTGGGCGTTGTCATCGGTCTGCCGATCATTGCGCTGATTCTGTGGCTGATGGGCAGCGCAGGCAGTTTGTGGTGGCTGTGGGCATGGGGCACATGGATGGGTTTTAATCTGCTGGTGCTGGTACTCTTTCCCACCGTGATTGCGCCGTTGTTCAATAAATTCAAGCCACTGGAAGACGAGGCCCTGAAAGCGCGGGTGACGGCCCTGATGCAGCGCTGCGGCTTTATGGCCAAAGGCCTGTTTGTGATGGACGGCAGCAAGCGTTCAGCCCATGCCAACGCCTATTTCACCGGATTTGGCGCGGCCAAGCGCGTGGTGTTTTACGACACCCTGCTCAAGCAGCTCAGCCCCGGTGAGGTTGACGCCGTGCTGGCGCATGAGCTGGGCCACTTCAAGCACAAACACATCATCAAACGCATCGTTGCGATGTTTGCCCTGAGCCTGGTCGGCTTTGCGCTATTGGGCTGGCTGTCATCGCAAGCCTGGTTTTACACCGGGCTTGGGGTGCGTCCCAACCTCGACGCCGCCAACGATGCGCTGGCCTTGCTGCTGTTCATGCTGGTGGTGCCGCTTTTCAGCTTTTTTATTTCGCCTCTCTTTGCCCAATTCTCGCGCAAGCATGAATTTGAGGCCGACGATTACGCGGTATCGCAAACGGATGGGAAGGATTTGCAAAGCGCACTGCTCAAGCTCTACCAGGACAACGCCAGCACGCTCACGCCCGACCCGGTGTTTGTGAAGTTTTACTATTCGCACCCGCCCGCCTCCGAGCGTTTGGGACGCATGACCCCGTCGGCCCCAAGCGCCGCGCCATGAGCCATCCGATTCATCAAAACCGCCGGGCCCTGAGCGCAACGGAAGTTGTCACGCAGTTGAGCAAACTCAACGGCGAGCAGGCAAAAGGCTGGCGCCTGATCGACGGCGCGCTGGAAAAAACGTTCACCTTCAACAACTACCACGAGACCATTGGTTTTGTGAATGCGGTGGCCTTCATCGCCAATGCCAAAAACCATCACCCGGATCTGGCGGTGAGCTACAAGCAATGCACGGTTCGTTTCAGCACGCACGATGTAAACGGCATTTCAGTCAGTGACTTTTTCTGCGCGTCCAGGGTTGACGCCTTGCTGGTTTGAGCAAGCCGGCACAACAGGCGCGCTCGGGCGCTGCGCCGCTGTCGGGCACACAGCCCGGTCTGGTGGTGGCCAGTTTTGGCCGCCATGTGGTGGTTGAAACCGAATCCGGCCAGCGCGTGATCTGCCACCCGCGGGGCAAGAAAAACCAGGCCGTGGTCGGGGACCGTGTGCGCTGGCTGCCTACGCAGGATGAAGGCACCCTCGAAAAAATAGAGGAGCGCAGCAATCTCTTTTACCGCCAGGACGAGATGCGCACCAAGTCGTTTGCCGCCAATCTGGACCAGGTCCTCATCCTGATCGCCGCGGAGCCCGAATTTTCGGAAAGCCAGCTGACGCGAGCCCTGATTGCCGCTGAAGCGGAGCGCATCACCCCCATCATTGCACTGAACAAAAGTGACTTGACCGAGCCGTTCGCGCGTGCCTGGAGCAAGCTGGCGCCCTACCGGGGCATGGGCTACAAAATGCTGCCGCTTGCCATCAAGCCAAAAATTGATTCGGCGACTGCCAACGAAACACAACACGCTGAACTGCTGGGCCTGCTGCGTGGCAAGAAGACACTGGTGCTCGGCCCTTCAGGAGCTGGCAAAAGCAGCCTGACCAATCTTCTGGTGCCCCAGGCGCGGGTACTGACGGCTGAGATCTCCCAGGCCCTGCAGTCAGGCAAGCACACCACCACCAGCACAACGCTGTACTGGGTGGATGCCGAGGGGGATGGCGCCAGGACCACCGCACTGATCGACTCGCCAGGCTTTCAGGAGTTTGGCCTGAACCACATTGAGCCGATGCAGCTTGCCCACTACATGCCCGACATCAAGGCGCATGCGCAAAATTGCAAGTTCTACAACTGCACGCACTTGCATGAACCCGGCTGCGGCGTGATTTCAGAAGTTAAATCAAGCTCCGGCCAAAGCAGCATAAGCGCAAATCGCTATCGTTTGTATAGTGAACTGTTTGCCGAGCTGTCGCAGAGGCGGTACTGAAAAGTACGGCGAAACAGCCAGAAACCCACAGCTCAACCCAGCAAGCGTGCCAGGGTCAGCAATGCGAGCAGCAGCATCCAGAGCACCACGGAACGCCATACCAGCCCCACGATGCTGCGCAGATGCGCCACTTCAGGCTCCCGGCCGGGCGTGGACTCGGTGGCGATGCGGTCCTCAGCCTCCAATGCGTCCGTCTGCAATCCTTGCGATGCACCGGGGACAAATGCGGCCTTGAGCGCTGCACCGCCCAGCCGCACATTCACCGCGCCCGACGTGGCGGCAAGAATGATGCCGTCGTTGCGGTTTTCGGTGGTGCCCGCAGACGTGTTGGCCGAGAAACGCTGCGTGTAGTTGCGCCAGGCGTCAATCGCATCCTCAAAGCTCCCGACGACCGCAAATCCCAGCGAGGTGACACGGGCCGGCACAAAGTCGATGACACCCCAGGCGCTGGTCGCGGCCTGTTGCAAGGCCGGGCTGGCGCCATCTCCGGGCGATTTGCTTTTATAGATCCAGTAGCGCGAGACAAATTCGCTCATTCGGTAAAGCACAGCCCCGGCGGGTCCCAGACCCAGCGCAGCGAGCACCGAAAACCAGCCCAGCACACCAAACACGTGGCGATGGGCTGCAAGCACCGAGTATTCAATCACGTGACGCACGATTTCGCTGCGCGGCAATTCACTCGCATCCACCTGGCGCCATTGCGCCAGCAGTTCGCG
>DASUIO010000039.1:0-4231 GCA_036279755.1 Polaromonas sp.
CCGGTGTGGTTGGCCAGGGAAGAACCCACATCGAGCGTAATGGCAAAAGGCTTTTCCATGTTCATAAGACTCCCACGTTTGTCGCTTGATGTATTGCACTGCTCCCCGAGGGGGCCTTCGCGCCTGGGGGCGGCCCGTCGACGCTTGTAGCTTCCAGCAGGCCGAAGCGGCGGATATTGCGGTCAGCGATGGCTTGCAGCCGGGCGATGGTCACGTTGTCGGGTTTCGCGCCGAACAGGTGGGCAAAGCGCTTTTGCGGTTTGAGATAATCCTCGATCGGAATGCGACGGCGGATTTTTGAAACACCGGTGACTTCGCCGCGCTCGGCTTCAAACACAGGGAACATGCCACTTTCTTTCGCCAGCCGGGCCAGCAGGATGGTGTCATGCGAAGCCGCGCCCCAACCCAGCGGACATGGCACAAAGATATGGATGTAGCGCGCGCCACGCATTGACATCGCCTTCGTGACCTTGTATTCCAGATCATGCAGGTCGGCCACGGTGGCGGTGGCCACGTAAGGTATCTCGTGCGCCATGGCGATCTGCGGCAAATTCTTGCCCTGGCCAAACACATTGCCCGGCTGTGGCCCCACCGGCATGGTGGTGGCGGTGCGCGCAGCCGGCGGCGTGGCCGATGAGCGCTGCACGCCGGTATTCATGTAGGCCTCGTTGTCGTAGCAGATATAGAGCACATCGTCGTTGCGCTCGAACATGCCGGACAGGCAGCCAAAGCCGATGTCGGTGGTGCCGCCGTCGCCGCCCTGGGCGACCACGCGCACGTCACTGCGACCCTTGACGCGCATGGCCGCTGCAATGCCGGTGGCCACGGCCGCCGTGTTGCCAAAGAGCGAGTGGATCCAGGGTATTTGCCAAGACGTTTCGGGGTAAGGAGTGGAAAACACCTCCAGGCACCCCGTTGCGTTGGCGGCAATCAACTGACCGTTGCTCGCTTTCATGGCCGCGTCGATGGCGTAGCGCGCACCCAGCGCCTCGCCGCAACCCTGACAGGCGCGGTGCCCGGAGTTGAGCGAGTTGCTGCGTTCGGTGTTGGCCTGCACAGTGCGCTGCTCGGGGGCGAGAAGGCGGTTGCCGACGGTGAAAGTACCGGTTTGGTAAAACTTGATGACTGTTTGTTCCATGCGGGTCTCCTTAAGCGATGCGCGATGACACGGTGCCAATGTCGCGCAAAATGCCCTCTGCCACCGGCCCGGAGCGGCGCTGTTTTTTCTCGCGATCGAGCACGCGGTTCACGATGCCCCAGTCGAGGTCCAGGAAGGTCAGCAGTTCGAGCTTGTCGGCAATGGCATCGAGCAGCATCTTGTGCAAGGAAGCCTTGGTGATGGCACGCCCACCCAGGCCGGCAACAACCGTGATCACGGGCTGCGGCCGGTTGCGCACGGCACTGCGCACGTCGCGTGAAACGATGCCGCCAATGCCCACGGCAAAGCATTTCTCCACGACCACGATGCGCTTGGCGTTCGCCGTGGCGTCGCGGATGGCCGAAATCGGGAACGGGCGGAACGAAGTAATGCCCAGCACACCGATCTTCACGCCCTCCTCGCGCATTTCGTCCACCGTGTCCTTGATGGTGCCCAGCACGGAGCCCAGCGCAATGACGATGGTTTCGGCGTCCTCCAGCCGGTAGGGCTTGATGAGGCCGCCCGAATCACGCCCGAACACCTGCTTGAATTCCTCGGCAATCTGTGGCATCAGGTCGAGCGCCTGCAACTGCTTGGCATGCGCCAGATAACGCACTTCGGTAAAGGCCTCAGGCCCAACCATGGCACCCATCGTTACGGGATCATTCGGGTCGAGCACCTGGCGCGGCTCATACGGCGGCAGGTAACGATCGACCTGCGCCTGCTCGGGCATGTCAACGCGCTCGTAGGCGTGCGTCAGGATGAAGCCATCCATGCACACCATCACCGGCAGCGACAGTTCTTCGGCGATGCGAAACGCCTGAATATGCAGGTCCAGTGCTTCCTGGTTGGTTTCGGCAAAAATCTGGATCCAGCCCGCATCGCGCATCGACATGCTGTCGGTGTGGTCGTTCCAGATGTTGATGGGTGCGCCAATCGCGCGATTCGCGACCGTCATGACAATCGGCAGACCCAGTCCGGAGGCGTTATAGACCGCCTCGGCCATGAACAGCAGACCTTGACTGGCGGTGGCCGTGTAGGCGCGCGCGCCGGCCGCTGAAGCACCAATGGCCACGCTCAAGGCGGCAAACTCCGACTCGACGTTGATGAACTCGCAGCGGCTCAGTTCGCCGGACTTGACCATTTCGCCCAGGCCTTCGACGATGTGCGTCTGCGGAGAGATCGGATAAGCGCAAATAACTTCCGGACGACTCATGGCCACGGCCCGCGCCACGGCATGAGAACCTTCGCACTGTTTAAGCATGGTGAGTCTCCGCCAGTTTTTTCTTTTCCATGACGATCTCAAAGGCCTCGCGGGCAGCGGCCATGTTGCCCTGCGCGACGCGACCGTGAAACTTTTGCTGGATTGCTGCCTGCACGGCTTCCAGGGTGATGAGGCCGCTCAGGGCGGCAAAGGCACCGAGCAGCGGTACATTGGGCACGGCGCGGTTCACGTGTTTCATGGCCAGTTCGGTGGCCGGAACCGTCAGCAAATGCTCGGGCCGAAAGTCCTTGACGAACTCGCCCAAGCCCAACTGGTCGAACGTATGAGCGGTATTGAGCAGGATGTAGCCGTCTTTTTTCAGGCCACTGAGCACGTCCACCTGGTTCAACAAGGTGGGGTCCTGAATGATGAGCGCATCAGGTTGCATGATGGGCTCGCGCAGACGGATTTCCTTGTCGTCCATGCGGCAATATGCCACCACCGGCGCGCCCGTACGCTCTGAACCAAAGCTGGGGAAGGCCTGCGCATGCCGACCACCCAGAAATGCGGCGATGGACAGCATTTCTGCGCCAGTCACCACACCTTGACCGCCACGACCGTGAATTCGTACCTGAAACATGTCTCGCCTTTCGTCTGTTGGGGATGCCACAGCGCAGGAATGTGAAGCGCATTTCCCATAACACGGAATGATGCCGCATCAGGCAAAATCAATTCTTGATATGCATCAGTGAATGTCGTGATCAATATTCAAAATATAGGCGAGCAGCAACTTTTTTAATGGCGAATTACAACTTGGCAGCCACCCAGGCCTGCACGCTCGCCAGCGCTTCCGCCAGTTTGGCGGGCTCGGTGCCACCGGCCATTGCCATGTCAGCCTTGCCGCCACCCTTGCCGCCGACCTGCTGGGCGACAAAGTTGACCAGCTCGCCCGCCTTGACCTTGCCCGTGCTGTCGTTCGTGACGCCCGCAGCGATTTGCACCTTGTCGCCTTCAACCGCTGCCAGCACTATGACGGCCGTTTTGAGCTTGTCCTTGAGTTTGTCCAGCGTGTCGCGCAGCGTTCTGGCGTCAGCGCCTTCCAGCCGCGCGGCCAGCACCTTCAGACCCTTGACGTCTACCGCCTGCAGCACCAGCTCATCGCCCTGCGACGAGGCCAGCTTGCCTTTGAGCGCGGCAACTTCTTTTTCCAGCGACCTCACCTGGTCCAGCACCTGGCCAATCCGGTTTTGCAACTCGGACGGGCTGGCCTTGAGCGAGCCTGCAGCGGCCTGCACCGTGGATTCCAGCGACTGCAGGTAAGCCAGGGCGTTTTGACCAGTAACGGCTTCGACGCGACGCACACCCGACGCGACACCGCTCTCGGCCACAATTTTGAACAGTCCAATGTCGCCGGTACGGCCCACATGGGTGCCGCCGCACAGTTCCTTGCTGGAGCCTATGCTCAGCACGCGCACCTTGTCGCCGTATTTCTCACCGAACAGCATCATGGCGCCGGTCTTTTGGGCGGCTTCCATGTCCATCTCGCGGGCCTCGGCGGCGACGTTAGCCAGGATTTCGGCGTTGACGCGCACTTCGACCTCGCGGATTTGCTCGTCGGTCATCGGTGCGTTGTGCGCAAAGTCAAAGCGGGTGCGCTCGGCGTTGACCAGACTGCCTTTTTGCTGCACATGCGCGCCCAGCACTTCGCGCAGGGCCTTGTGCATCAAGTGCGTGGCGCTGTGGTTGCGCACGGTGGCGGCGCGCACGGCCAGATTGACGCGCGCAGTGACATGGTCGCCCACGTTCAGCGTGCCCTGCTCCAGCGTGCCATGGTGGCCATACACGTCGGCCTTGATCTTGAGCGTGTCGCCCACCGCAAAGTGGGCCGA
>DASUIO010000040.1:0-4751 GCA_036279755.1 Polaromonas sp.
GTGGCCAACGGCGCTGCCACCCCGGAGGATGTCGACAAGGCGGTGCGTTACGGTTTCGGTTTCCGCTTCCTGGCCTGCGGGCCGATGCTGCAAAAGGAAATGTCGGGCTGGGACACCAACTACCTCTCGGGCAGCATGATCTACCCATCGCTATGCAACGACAAGCAGCCGCCGGACATGCTCAAGGACATGGTGGCCCAGGGCCACACCGGCATGAAAGCCGGTCACGGGCTATGGCAGTGGGATGCGGCATCCATCGAGCGGGAAAAGTCCCGCTACGAAAAAACACTGCGGGAGGCTTTCGCCATCCTCACCCGCAAGCCCGGATACTCGCGTTTATCCCGGATTGACACCCCCTTCCGTCTTGCCCATGATCAAGCCTGACTCACAAACAGGAGACATGCCATGAAACGAATTGCTATCCTTCTGGTCGCACTGATTGCCGCGACTGCCCAGGCCCAGTCTTATCCGGCCAAACCGGTCAAGATTCTGGTGCCCTTCGTCGCCGGCGGCACCAGCGACCTGGTGGCGCGTGCCGTGGCGCAAAAGCTCACTGAAGCCGGCTACACAGCCGTGGTGGAAAACCGCCCCGGCGCCAACGGTTCCATCGCGGCCGAGATGCTGGCCAAGTCGCCGGCCGACGGCTACACCCTGTTGGTCGGCTCGATCGGCACCTACGCCATCAACATGGGGCTGTACAAAAACCTCGCCTACGACACGATGCGCGACTTCGACGCCATCACGGTCGCGGTGCGCACGCCCAACGTGCTGGTTACGCATCCGGGCATGCCGGCCAACAGCGTCAAGGAATTCATCGGCTACGCGGCGAAAAACCCGGGCAAGGTGTCCTACGGTTCCTCAGGCTCGGGGTCGAGCGATCACCTCTCGGCCGAACTCTTCAAGCAGCAGACCGGCACCTTCGGCGTTCACATTCCCTACCGGGGCGGTGCGGCGGCGCAGACCGACCTGATGGCCGGCCACATCCAGGCCTCGTTCCAGAATTTCGGCACCGTCGTGCCCTACATCCGCGCCGGCAAGATGAAGGCGATCGCCGTCACATCCAAAGATCGCATGCCGCAATTGCCCAATGTGCCCACGCTCATCGAGAGCGGCCTGTCGGGTTTCGATGTCACGTCATGGCAGGCGGTGGCAGCGCCCAAGGGCACGCCCAAGGACATCATCAACAAACTACAGGCCGACATCGCCAGAGGCTTCCGGGCACCGGATCTGGCGCAACGCTTCACCGACCAGGGCTTCGAGATCGTGGTCAACACGCCCGAGCAGGCCAGCGCCTTCTTCAAGGCCGAGATCGAGCGCTGGGCCAAGGTGGTCAAGGCCTCGGGGGCCCTGGTGGATTGAGCGTCACCGTCTATCGACCGGAAAGTTTGGGGGGAGAATGAGGGGGGGTGCAAAACACCCAGCACCTCATACAGGCGCGCCCAGGTCAAAATGGTGGCATGAAGTAGAGAAAACTCCCAGAAGGCACGGCGATGAAGCTTTTGATCTCACAGCACGTCCAGGACCCCGGCGTGTGCGCACAAAATGATTTTTTTGGACAGCCTCGTCAGGCATCGTAGCCGGGAGCATGCAATGGTCGTTCGTGTAGTAAGACTGGGGAGCGCGAGAACGGAGAATGAGGGCATTCGCGTCGGAACCGTGCGCCGGCCACCGCGTGGCATACCGAAAGCCAAGTTCGCCTCACAGAACTGGTACGACGTGTGGTTTCCCAATCTGGCGCCAAGTGTCGAAACCATGAAACTGGCACAAGCGGCCAAAACCCCCGCCCAGTGGGCCGCGTTCGTCAAGAAGTACCGTACGGAGATGGAAACGCCGGAGCATAGTCACGCCATCGAACTGCTCGCCATGCTTTCGCATCAATCCAACTTCTCTGTGGGTTGCTACTGCGAGAACGAATCGCACTGCCATCGTTCGGTGCTCAGAGCCCTGCTTGTCGAGAAAGGCGCCCAGGTCGAACAGCCGGCGCCTTGAACCACATGATGTCCAGCCCTTGCATCGAGCGGACAATCCCATTTATTAACGACATCCAGACACGCACCATGTACCACGCCGCCCCCCACCGTTACGACACCCTGCCTTACCGCCGCGTTGGCGCCAGCGGGCTCAAGCTGCCCGCCATTTCGCTCGGTTTGTGGCACAACTTTGGCGACACCACGCCGATGGCAACGCAGCGCGCCATGTTGCGCACGGCGTTCGATTTGGGGATCACGCATTTCGATCTGGCCAACAACTACGGCCCGCCCTACGGCAGTGCGGAAACCAACTTTGGTGAGCACATGCGCCGTGATTTCCGGCCCTACCGCGACGAGCTGATCATCTCCAGCAAGGCGGGCTACGAGATGTGGCCCGGCCCGTATGGCCAGGGTGGCGGCTCGCGCAAATACGTGCTGGCCAGCCTGGACCAGAGCTTGAAGCGCATGGGGCTGCAGTATGTCGATATCTTCTACTCACACCGCTTCGACCCCGTCACCCCGCTGGAAGAAACCATGGGTGCGCTGGCCACCGCCGTGCAGCAGGGCAAGGCGCTGTATGTGGGCATTTCGAGTTATTCCGCGGCCAAAACGCGCGAAGCGGCCGCGCTGTTGCGCCAGATGGGCGTGCCAGCGCTGATTCATCAGCCGTCTTACAGCCTGCTGAACCGCTGGATAGAGGAAGACCTGCTTGATGCCCTGGATGAAACCGGGATGGGCTGCATCGCTTTCAGCGCGCTGGCGCAAGGCCTGCTGACCGACAAATACCTGCAGGGCACGCCGCTGGATGCGCGCATCAACCGCCCCGGCGGCGGCACATTCAAGGCCGAGCACCTGAGCGAGCAAAACCTTTCCCATGTGCGCGCCCTGAACGAGCTGGCCCGCGCGCGCGGCCAGAGCCTGGCGCAAATGGCCATCGCCTGGGTGCTGCGCGACCCCCGCGTCACATCAGCGCTGATCGGTGCCAGCCACCCCGATCAGATCGTGGAGCTGGCAGGGGCACTCAAGCAGCTCACGTTCTCGGCGCAAGAGCTCGCAGCGATTGACCAGCATGCGGTCGAGGGCGGCATCAACTTGTGGCAACGTTCCTCCGCTGACCCGCGCCTTGCTTGACATGCGCGCCACACATGGTGCGCTGACGCGCGTCGCTGTGCCATGGCGGCGCTGTTAAGCGGCTGCCATGTCAGCCCGTTTATATGCGCTCGGCGCCATCGCGCTGTGGGCCACGGTGGCCTCACTTGGGGTGCTGCTTAAACACATCCCGCCCTTTCTGCTGACCGGCATTTCGCTGCTGATGGGCAGCTTGCTGGCGCTGCCGTTTGTTCTGCAGGACAAACGGCAATGGCGTATTCCGGCGAGCACCCTCGCGCTGGGCGTTTACGGGCTGTTCGGTTTCCACTTCCTGCTCTTCCTCGCCTTGCGCAGCGCGCCGCCGGTGGAGGCTAACCTGGTCAACTACCTGTGGCCGCTGTTCATGGTGGTGCTGGCACCGCTGTTTCTGGCGGGCGTGCAACTGCGTGGCGTGCATGTGGCGGCGGCGCTGCTGGGGTTTTCCGGGGCGGCGATTGCCATTCTGGGGGCCAGCCAGGACGCAGCGGGCGAAGGCGGCTGGGCCTGGGGCTACCTCCCGGCGCTGGGGTCGGCCTTCATCTGGGCCAGTTATTCGCTGCTGACAAAACGGGTGAGGCCGTTTCCGACGGCGGCCATCGGGCTCTTCGGCATGGTATCTGGCGTGCTGTCGCTGCTGTGCCACTGGACGCTGGAGTCACCCGTGGTGCTGTCGGACCGCGACTGGCTGCTGCTGCTGGTGATGGGACTGGGGCCCTTGGGCGGCGCATTTTTCCTGTGGGACAAGGCTCTGAAACTGGGCGATGCCCGGCAGATCGGCATCCTGAGTTACCTCACGCCGCTGGGCTCAACCGCGCTGCTGATGGCGTTGAGCGGCCGTTCGCTGAGCTGGAGCATTGGCCTGGCAGCCGTGCTGATCATAGGCGCGGCCGTGCTGGGCACACGGGCGAGGTAACCGCGGCGCAGCAGGCCTTGGGCATGCCAGAGGTGTGTCGCCGATGTCGCGCCACCAGGTCAGCGACGGGCGGCTAAACCTCCGTCAATTCCTCGATCACGCGCTCCAGCCAATCGTGCGGCGGCACGGTTTCCGGGCTTTGGGCGCCATCGTTGCCAAGGGCCAGCACGGTCCAGCCGTTCTCGCCCACACCGTCAGTTGCCTGCACCTGAACCGGCGCGTTCCACCACAACAGCCAAGCCAACCAAGCCGTTTCGGCGGCTTGGGGCAACTCGCCCGGCGCGGCGTCAAGCAAGGCTGTCAGCGGCGCAGCCGAAGACAGGCGCACGCTCGCACCTTGTGCCTGCACACCGAACGCTTGCGCCAACAGGGCAAAGGCGCGCTCAGGCGTGCGATCCTCGCCAAACCCGGCCTGCCAGCGCGCCAAGCCTTGGGCAATGGCGATGCCGCGTTGCGCCTCGGCTTGCAAGAGGCCGGCATGGTCCCACTGATGCCAAGGCGCTACGGGGGCGCTGCAGCCCGCTGCCAGCGCGGCGCGCGCGTAGCGCTGCATGGCGGCGCTGCTGTCGCCGCGCACGAAGCCCGCGCCCAGCATCGCAAGGCTGGCCAGGCGGCTGCCCAGCAGCTGCTGCTGCTGCACCAGCAGCTTCTCGCGCACGAGATGGTCGCGCTCGTTGCGCAGCTCGGCCAGCTCCAGCGCATTCCTGAGGTCGGCGTGCAGGCTGCCCAGTTCCCACGGC
>DASUIO010000041.1:0-5835 GCA_036279755.1 Polaromonas sp.
GGATTTTGACAAATCACTGAGTCTGGCTAGCGTGATGCCGACGCTGGGGCTGGGCAGCGAGCTGAAAAACGGCCGGGAAATGCCTTCGGCACAGTATTTCAACCTGGCGACCTGGCACACCATCAACCAGGCCTATACCCCAAAGGCCTGGTCGCAGATCAGCGACCTGCACCGCGAAGCGCGCGACAAACCGAAGCTGGAGAGGCTGCAGAGCGTGGTCCGCGAGCGCGCGGGCCACTGGCTGGCGCTGCAGGTGGAGGATGCCAAAATTGCCTTGTCGAACGCACCCACGGCGCAGATCGACATCGGCCGCATTGCCGCAGGCGAAATCGTGATGCTGCACCGGGCCGATCTGGATCGCGCCATCCATGCGCTGGCGACTGCCGTCGAGCAGACCGTGGCATGCCTGCTGCGGGATGCGGGTGTCGCAGCGGCGGGCATTGATACGGTATTTTTTACCGGCGGCTCCAGCAGCGTGCCCTTGCTGCGTGAACGGATACTGGCTCTGACGCCCCAGGCCCGCTGCGTGGAGGGTGACTTGTTCGGCAGCATTGGCGCGGGTCTGGCGCTGGATGCCAGGCGGAAATTTGGGTAATTAGCCCCCACGCTTGTCGCTTCGCGTACTGCGCTGCCCCCCGAGGGGACTGGGCTTGCTTGGGGCGGCCCGGCGCTGCGCCCGGCGCCCCCACGCTTGTCGCCCCCGCGGGGGGCGTTTCACCTTGGCGCGGCCCGTCGGTAAGACTGGCCATCGCGCAGGGGTTATGGGTGGGCCTTGGCCAGCCAGGCTTCCAATTCCTCGGAGCCGCCAATTTTCTTGCCTCCGGCAAATACTTGCGGTGCCGTCCCTGCGCCCGCGACGGCTTGGAGTGTGCGGGACGTGATGCCGTTGCCCAGCGCGATCTCTTCGAAGTGCAGACCCGCGGCCTTGAGCATGGATTTGGCTTTGGCGCAGAACGGGCAGCCGGGCTTGGTGAAAATGGTCACCGGCTCGGGCGGCACGGCTTGGGGGGCCACATACGTGAGCATGGTGTCGGCATCGGACACCTCAAACGGGTCGCCTTCTTTTTCCGGTTCAATGAACATTTTCTGGATGATGCCGTCTTTGACCAGCATCGAATAACGCCAGGAGCGCTTGCCAAATCCCAGAGCGCTCTTGTCGACCAGCAGTCCCATGCCTTCGGAAAATTCGCCGTTGCCATCCGGGATCAAGGTGATGTTTTCGGCTTCCTGCGCTTTCCCCCATTCGTTCATCACAAAGGCATCGTTCACTGACAGGCACACCACATCGTCGATGCCGTTGGCCTTGAAGGTATTTGCGAGTTCGTTATAGCGCGGCAGATGGGTCGATGAACAGGTCGGCGTGTAGGCGCCGGGCAAAGAGAACACCACGACGGTTTTGCCATCAAACAGGTCTGAGCTTTTCACGTCGACCCATTTTTCATCCTGGCGCGTTTTGAACGTGACATCGGGGACCCGTTGTCCTTCCTTGTTGGGCAGCATAGAAAAATCCTTTGATTTGAAATCTTCAATTGAAAAGACGAATGAACAGCCGCAAGGCAAGAGGGCAAGGCAATTCAAGGCTGGCCTCACCAAGCGCTGCAACTGGGAACAGGCCCCTATCTTCCCACGCTGCAATTGTGGCGGCTGTCGGACAGCGACGACAATGATGCAAGCCAATCTCACAAACTGATGGCCTGCAGGGCTTGGACCGATGCAGCGGGCGCGGTGCTGGACTGCGCATCAGGTGCAAGACGGGCTGTTTGCATGACAAAATAGTCGCGTCATCAACCTTATGCCGCGGGAGCCCTGAATGATCTTTACGCCTGACCTTGCGACGGTCACCCACGGCATCCAACTGGCTGTGGCACCGGTGTTTCTTTTGACGGCAGTCTCGGGAATGATTGGCGCAGTGGCTGGCCGTCTGGCCCGAATCATCGACCGTGCGCGGCTGCTCGAAAACCGGCTCGAAGCGGGGGGTGTTGAAGCGTCGCGGGCGATAAAAATGTACGCGGAACTGCGGCAACTGAGGCACCGCGGCTGGCTGGTCAACAGCTGCATTGCCTTGCTGACCTTTTGCGCGATTCTGATCGGCATAACCATTATTTTGCTGTTCCTGGGCGAGACCACCGAATTGCCCATTCCCAGAATCGCCACGGTGAGCTTCCTGTCCGGTGTGGTCTGCTTTCTGCTGGCGCTGGTATGTTTTCTGACCGAAACGCTGGTGGCCACGCGGCTGCTCAAGTTTGCGGAATTGCCCATCAAGTAGCTATAAAAAATGCAGCATTGTGAAATCAGTGCCAGATAAATTCAAGCTTTCTTTACATAACTTTCAGGAATTAATATGTTGCTTGATGCCGATGACTCCCAACTGGTTTTGGTGGACTACCAAGTCCGCCTGATGCCCGTTATTTTTGAGAACGAGCTTGTGATCGCGAATGCGGTGCGCCTGGCCCGCATGGCCCAGGCGCTTCAGGTGCCAGTGTGGGGCACCGCGCAAAACCCTGACAAGCTGGGCCAGAACGTTCCCGAAGTCCAGGCGGCGATTGAAGCGGCTGGCGGAAAAACACTGGCCAAGATGCATTTCAGTGCTGTGGCGGATGGCTTGGGCGACTGGTTGCGGCCGCCGCTGCGCAAGGTGACTGGCGGCGGCAACGCGCGCAGCCTGCCCAAGCACCTTCAAAAACCACCGGAACCCGAAGAGTCGGGCCGAAGCATCATCGTCATTGCCGGCTGCGAAGCGCATGTCTGCCTGATGCAGACAGCGCTGGAACTGCTGGAAGAAGAATTTGACGTGTGGGTGGTGACCGATGCCTGCAGTTCGCACAGCGAGCGCAACCGGGATGCCGCCTTTGACCGGCTGGCCGGCAATGGCGCCGAACTGGTGACCACCGAGATGGTGGCGTTTGAGTGGCTGCGCACCGCCGATCATGAGCTGTTCGGAGATATTCTGGCCTTGATCAAATAGCGGGTCGGGCAGCTCTCAGCCGTTCTTCCCGCTCGGTTCAATCCCAAAAGCTTGCGCTGATCGCGTCTGTGTCAGCGTGGTGCAAGTCTATTATCAATAATTATAAATTCATTATTGATGCTTTTTCTGTCCACTCTAACCAGACCTACCAGGAGACCCCCCTTGTTCAAGGCCCTTCTTCTCACCCAGTCCGATGCCGGTTTTTCGGCCGCCATCACCGAAATCGATGAATCCCAATTGCCGGCCGGCGACGTGCTGGTCCAGGTGGACTATTCAAGCCTGAACTACAAGGATGGCCTGGCCATCACCAACAGCGGCCCGGTGGTGCGCAACTGGCCCATGGTGGCCGGTATCGATGGTGCGGGCACGGTGCTGGAGTCCAGCCACGCCGCCTGGAAGGCCGGGGACCGGTTTGTTCACAACGGCTGGGGTCTGGGTGAAACCCGCTGGGGATTGATGGCTGAAAGCGCTAGCCTGCAGGGTGCCTGGCTGGTGAAATTGCCGCAGGCGTTCACCACCCGCCAGGCCATGGCGATAGGCACGGCGGGATACACCGCCATGCTCTGTGTGCTGGCGTTGGAACAACATGGCATCACGCCCGGCGTTGGCGAGGAAGTGTTGGTGACGGGCGCCACCGGCGGTGTGGGCAGCGTGGCGGTGGCCTTGCTCAGCAAACTGGGCTATACCGTGGTGGCCGCTACCGGCAAGGCCAGCGAAGAAAACTATTTGAAGCAGATCGGTGCTGCCCGTGTGATGGACCGGTCCGAACTGTCGGCAGCGGGCAAACCGCTGCAAAAAGAGCGCTGGGCGGCGGTGGTGGATGCCGTGGGTTCGCACACCTTGGCCAATGCCTGCGCGCAAACCCGTTACGGCGGTGTGGTGACTGCCTGCGGGCTGGCGCAGGGTGCGGATTTTCCGGCGACCGTGCTGCCTTTTATCTTGCGTGGCATCACACTGGCCGGTATTGACAGTGTGATGGCGCCCCTCGCGCGTCGTCAGTTGGCTTGGGATCGCCTGGCGAAAGACCTGGACCCCGCCAAACTCGAAGCCATGGTTGAAGAAGTGCCCCTGGCCCGCGCCGCTGAAAAAGCGGCAGCACTGATGGCCGGCAAGATTCGCGGCCGTGTCGTCGTCAAAATTTGAATCTGAGCAAGTCGTAACAAGAAAGCTGGAGATAAGCCATGAGCAACGCACCGTCAAACTATGCCGACTTCTACCGTCAATCCATAGACCAGCCCGACGCCTTTTGGTCTGAGCAGGCTAAATTGATTGACTGGCACAAGCCCTTTGACCGGGTCTGCAACTATGACAAGCCGCCGTTTGTGAGCTGGTTTGAAGGGGGGCAAACCAACCTGTGCCACAACGCCGTGGACCGGCACCTTTTAGACCGGGCTGACCAAGCGGCCCTGATTGCTGTTTCGAGCGAGACAGGCCAGGAAAAGGCCTACACCTTTAAAGAGTTGCATGTGGAAATCCAGCGCATGGCAGCCAGCCTGCAAGCGCTGGGTGTACAAAAGGGTGACCGCGTCTTGATCTACATGCCGATGATTGCCGAAGCGGCATTTGCCATGCTGGCCTGTGCGCGTCTTGGGGCAATTCACTGCGTGGTGTTTGGCGGTTTTGCCAGTGGCTCGCTGGCTTCGCGCATTGACGATGCAACGCCCAAGGTGATTGTGAGCGCCGATGCCGGTTCGCGCGGTGGCAAGGTGGTGCCATACAAGCCGTTGCTGGATGAGGCCATACGATTGTCCAGCCACCAACCCGACGCGGTGCTGCTGGCTGACCGCAAACTGGCGCCCATGGCGATGGTGGCGGAGCGCGACCACCTGTGGCCCGAACTTCGCGAGAAGCATCTTGACGCCCAGGTTCCCTGTGAGTGGCTGGACTCGACGGCCATCAGTTACACCATTTACACCAGTGGAACCACGGGCAAGCCCAAGGGCGTGCAGCGCGATACGGGCGGCTATGCCGTCGCGCTGGCGGCAAGCATGAAGTACATCTTTGATGGCCGTGCCGGCGAAACCTATTTTTCAACCAGTGACATTGGCTGGGTGGTGGGCCACAGTTACATTATTTATGGACCACTGATTGCCGGTATGGCGACCATCCTGTACGAAGGCCTGCCCACACAAGGCATGGACGGCCAGCCCAATGGCGGTATTTGGTGGAGCCTGGTTGAAAAATACAAAGTCACGGCGATGTTCAGCGCCCCCACGGCGGTGCGGGTGCTGAAAAAGCAGGACCCGGCATTGCTCAAAAAATATGATCTATCCAGCCTGCGCGCACTGTTTCTGGCGGGCGAACCGCTGGACGAACCGACGGCGCGCTGGATCAGCGAGGGGCTCAATGTCCCCATCATTGACAACTACTGGCAAACCGAAAGCGGCTGGCCTATTTTGACCATCGCCAACGGTGTCGAGAAAAAACCCAGCAAGTTGGGTAGCCCGGGCATTCCGATGTATGGCTACAACGTCAAACTGCTGCACGAATCCACCGGGGAGGAGCTGACCCAGCCTGGCGAAAAAGGCGTGGTGGTGCTGGAAGGCCCCACACCACCTGGCTTCATGCAAACAGTCTGGCACGATGACGCGCGCTTCGTCGAGACCTACTGGAAGACCGTGCCCGGCAAGATGGTCTACAGCACCTTCGACTGGGGCATACGCGACAAAGACGGCTATTTCTTTATTCTTGGCCGCACCGACGACGTGATCAATGTGGCGGGCCACCGGCTCGGCACGCGCGAAATTGAAGAAAGTATTTCCGGCCACCCGCAGGTCGCTGAAGTGGCAGTGGTTGGCGTGGCCGATGCGCTGAAAGGTCAGGTCGCCATGGCCTTTGTCGTGCTCAAGGATGCGGGTTTGGCGCAAGAC
>DASUIO010000042.1:0-4244 GCA_036279755.1 Polaromonas sp.
CAGCTTGCGCAGGCGCCCGACTGGAATTTGCAGGGTGCCGGTTACCGCGACAGGCGTCAGGTCCTTGATGGAGGCTTCGCGCGTATTCGGCACCACGTTGACCCAGGCATTGTCGGCGGCGATCATGGCTTCGATGTCGGCCAGGGGGACATCCTTTCTGAGCTTGAAGGTCAGCGCCTGACTGTGGCAGCGCATGGCGCCAATGCGTACGCAAAAGCCATCGACCGGGGTTTCGGCCGTGCCGAAGCTCGCACCCTGGCCCAGAATCTTGTTGGTCTCTGCGCCGGCTTTCCACTCTTCCTTGCTCATGCCGTCACCCAGGTCCTTGTCGATCCAGGGAATCAGGCTGCCGCCCAGCGGAACGCCAAAGTTGGCGGTCTCATGGGCGCTCAGGGACTGCTGCTTCGCCAGGACGCGGCGGTCGATTTCCAGAATGGCGGATTTCGGATCGTCCAGCAGAGCCTTGACTTCGCTGTTGAGCGTGCCGAACTGGGTCAGCAGTTCGCGCATGTGCTGCGCGCCGCCGCCCGACGCCGCCTGGTAGGTCATGCTGGTCATCCATTCGACGAGGCCGGCCTTGTACAGCGCACCCACGCCCATCAGCATGCAGCTGACCGTGCAGTTGCCGCCAATCCAGTTGTTGCCGCCTTTGGCCATGGCATTTTTGATAACGGGCAGGTTCACCGGGTCCAGGATGATCACGGCATCGTCGTTCATGCGCAGGGTGGACGCCGCATCAATCCAGTGGCCCTTCCAGCCTGCCGCGCGCAGCTTGGGAAACACTTCCGCGGTGTAGTCGCCACCTTGGGCCGTGATGATGATGTCGCACTTGGTGAGCGCCTCAATGTCAAACGCGTCCTTGAGGGTTGTTTCGTTCTTCGCCTGGGCCGGGGCTTTGCCACCGGCGTTGGAGGTGGAGAAGAACACTGGTTCGATCAGCTCGAAGTCACCTTCAGCCTGCATCCGGTCGATCAGCACCGAGCCGACCATGCCGCGCCAGCCGACGAGTCCTGTGAGATTGCCTGTGAGTTTCATGGGATTGCCCTTCAAAAAGTACGAAAAAATTCAAGCTTTTTGACCCGGCTCATCGAGCCGGCGGGCACGACGAACCGGGCTTGTCAGCCTTTAATGGTGGTCGTTTTGGTGATCTGGGTAAAAACCGGCGCGCTACTTCCCGCTCGCAACGCGGCGGGGCAGTGGAGGGGTGCGGGGTTTTTGCACATGACGCTCTATTGTAGCGAAGCGCACCTTTTGCCTGACTGGCAAGTCTGCACCGGCTTGCCAGTCAGCGGCGCAAGGGTTCAGGCGAGGGCCTTGACCACCGCATCGCCCATTTGCACGGTGCCAACGCGGGTCGTGCCTTCGCTGTAAATATCCGGCGTGCGCAGGCCCTGGCTCAGCACCTGGTCGACGGCTTTTTCAATGCGCGCGGCCGCGTCTGGCTGGTTCAGGCTGAAGCGCAGCATCATGGCCGCGCTCAAAATGGTGGCCAGCGGGTTGGCCACGCCTTTGCCGGCAATATCAGGCGCGCTGCCGTGGCTGGGCTCGTACAAGCCCTGGTTCTTGTCGTTCAGGCTGGCCGAAGGCAGCATGCCTATGCTGCCGGTCAGCATGGCGGCCGCGTCAGACAGGATGTCGCCAAACATGTTGCCGGTGACGACGACGTCAAATTTCTTGGGGGCCTTGACCAGCTGCATGGCCGCGTTGTCGACGTACATGTGGTCCAGCGCCACGTCGGGATACAGGAGGCCGACTTCAGTGACCACGTCTTTCCAGAACTGGAAGGTCTCCAGCACATTGGCTTTGTCGACGCTGGTCACGCGCTTGCTGCGTTTTCGCGCCGCCTGGAAGGCGACATGGGCAATGCGCTCGATTTCCGGGCGCGAATAGCGCATGGTGTCGAAGGCTTCTTCAGCACCCGGAAAGTGGCCGTCAGTGGCAATGCGGCGGCCTCGAGGCTGGCCAAAGTAAATGTCACCCGTTAATTCGCGGATGATGAGGATGTCAAGGCCTGACACCAGCTCGGGCTTGAGGCTGGAGGCGTGGGTGAGCTGCTCATAGCAGATGGCGGGGCGGAAATTGGCGAACAGACCCAGGTTTTTACGCAGGCCCAAAATAGCCTGCTCCGGGCGCAGTGGCCGGTCTAGCGTGTCGTATTTCCAGTCGCCCACGGCGCCAAACAGCACGGCGTCGGCGTCCTTGGCCAGCTTCAGGGTGGCTTCGGGCAGCGGATGCCCGTAGGCCTCGTAGGCCGCACCGCCGACCAGTGCGGTCTCTGCTTCGAACTTCAGGTCCAGAACATTCAGAACCTTGACGGCTTCGGCGATGATTTCAGGGCCGATGCCATCACCGGGGAGAATTGCGATTTTCATTTTGCGATCTTTTTTGTAGTTGCTTGAACCCGCTCTTATTGGGCTGGCGCTTGATTTGACTTATAAACTTCAGAAGTTCAACCCGCTACGGTGTGGTTGAGCCAAGGCTTGGTCGCCAGGCGCTCGGCTTCAAACGCCTTGATCTTGTCGCTCTGGCGCAAGGTCAGGCCAATGTCGTCAAAGCCGTTGAGCAGGCAGTATTTGCGGAAAGCCTGCACCTCAAAGGGCAACTCTTCGCCTTGCGCCTTGACAATAACCTGGCGCTCCAGGTCGATCGTCAGCGTGTAGCCGGGAAAGGCGTGTACTTCGTCGAACAACTGCGCCACTTGCGCCTCGGGCAGCACAATGGGCAGCAGGCCATTTTTGAAGCTGTTGTTGAAAAAGATATCGGCGTAACTGGGCGCGATGATGGCGCGAAAGCCATATTGGTCAAGCGCCCAGGGCGCATGTTCGCGCGACGAGCCGCAGCCGAAGTTCTTGCGCGCCAGCAGGATGGAGGCGCCCTGGTAGCGCGGCTGGTTCAGCACAAAGTCCGGATTCGGCTTGCGAGTGGCCGGGTCCTGGCCGGGAAAGCCGGCATCCAGGTAGCGCCACGCGTCAAACAAGTTGGGACCAAAGCCGGTCTTGCGGATGGATTTAAGGAACTGCTTGGGGATGATGGCGTCGGTGTCGACGTTCTCGCGGTCCATCGGGGCCACGAGGCCCTTGTGTACGGTGAATTTTTGCATGATGAGCTTTCTTTCTCTTACTTAATCAGGGACGCCGCGGAACCGGCTTTGCCGGGCCGCAGGCGTCGCCCCCTCAGGGGGGGATCCGGCTCGCGCGTTGTGAGCCGAGAAGGGGGGTCATGAAAACTTCCGGATATCGACAAAGTGACCGTGCACGGCTGCTGCCGCCGCCATGGCAGGGCTGACCAGATGGGTGCGGCCGCCCGCGCCCTGCCGGCCTTCGAAGTTGCGGTTACTGGTGGAAGCGCAGCGCTCGCCCGGCTCCAGCCGGTCGGCGTTCATGGCCAGGCACATCGAGCAACCGGGCTCGCGCCATTCAAAGCCTGCCGCCTTGAAAATTTCGTGCAGGCCCTCGCGCTCGGCCTGTTCCTTGACCAGGCCGGAGCCCGGAACGACCATCGCCAGCTTGACATTTTTGGCGACTTTCCGGCCGATCTTCTTCACCACAGCCGCAGCTTCGCGCATGTCTTCAATCCGGCTGTTGGTACACGAGCCGATGAATACCTTATCGATGGAAATGTCGTTGATGGCCTTGCCGGGTTCCAGATCCATGTAGATCAGCGCGCGTTCGATGGCGCCGCGCTTGTTGGCATCTTTTTCTTTTTCGGGGTCGGGCACCTTGTCTTCAATCGACAAAACCATTTCAGGCGAGGTACCCCAAGTCACCTGCGGCAGGATCTGGCTCGCGTCCAGTTCCACCACGGCGTCAAATTTGGCATCGGCGTCAGAGTGCAGCGTGGCCCAGTATTGCGCGGCCATATCCCATTCAGCACCGCCTACAAATTGACCGGTTTTGGGGTCTGTTCCCGGGGCCAGCAGACGCCCCTTCACATAGTCGATGGTTTTCTGGTCTACCGCCACCAGGCCAGCGCGCGCGCCGCCTTCAATGGCCATGTTGCAGACCGTCATGCGGCCTTCCATGCTGAGCGCGCGTATCGCCGATCCAGCGAATTCAATCGTGTAACCGGTGCCGCCTGCGGTGCCGATCTTGCCGATGATGGCGAGCACGATGTCCTTGGCGGTGCAGCCTTTGGGCAGTGTGCCTTCGACCTTGATGAGCAGGTTCTTGGCTTTCTTGGCCAGCAGGGTCTGCGTGGCCATCACGTGCTCAACCTCGCTGGTGCCGATGCCGTGCGCCAGCGCA
>DASUIO010000043.1:0-12563 GCA_036279755.1 Polaromonas sp.
TGGCCAGCTGGTGATGTTGACCCAGCGGATTGGTAAATCTGCCAACGAGTTCCTGACCATGGAAGGCGTGAGCCCCGAGGCCGTTTTCTTGCTGGGCAAGGATTTGAACTCGTTCAAGGAAATCGCCCAGGGCCTGAAGGATGGTAGCCCGGAGTTGCGCCTGAGTAGATCAACAGACCCCCAAATCCGCGAGCGGCTCGATGCCCTGATGGCCCTCTATGAGCAAACGCGCGTGCAGGCCAGTGCCATTTTGGGCAACTTGCAAGGTCTGGTTTCAGCCCGCGAAGCCCAGTCTTCGATCATCGGGGACAGCGAGTCCCTGCGCCGTGGTCTTGAGGATTTGCAGGGCAAGCTGTCTGCCCAAGCCGGCGTGGGCGCGACTGCGCTAACTACACTGGTGATTGCTGCCGCTTTTGCGCTGCTTTGCGGGGCAGGATTGGCCCGCTTGCAGGTTCTGGAAAGCCGGCAACGCCAGGGTATTGCTGAAGGTCAGCGGTTGGAAGCCAAAGGCCAGGAGCAGGATGCCAAGCGCGTCAATGACGCCAACCAAGCCGCCATTTTGCGTTTGATGAATGAGTTGCAGACGGTGGCTGAGGGTGACCTGACGCAGGAAGCGACTGTGACCGAGGATATTACCGGCGCCATTGCCGACTCGGTGAACTACACGGTGGAAGAGTTGCGCCAGCTGGTGGGTCACGTGCAAAGCACGGTGACCCGGGTTGCGCAGACGACGGAGCAGGTGGAGGGTACCTCCACGGAGCTGCTGGCAGCGTCTACCGAGCAACTGCGCGAGATTCGCGAAACCGGTCAGTCGGTGCTCGACATGGCGTCCCGAATTAATGAGGTATCCACGCAGGCGCAGGAATCTTCTCAAGTGGCGCGTCAGTCGCTGACAGCCGCCGAATCCGGTCTGCAGGCTGTACAAAGCGCCATCGGCGGCATGAACTTCATTCGTGACCAGATTCAGGAAACCTCCAAACGGATTAAACGGCTGGGTGAATCATCGCAAGAAATTGGTGAAATTACCGAACTGATTTCCGACATTACCGAGCAGACCAATGTGTTGGCTCTTAACGCGGCCATTCAGGCGGCGTCGGCCGGTGAAGCCGGTCGCGGTTTCTCGGTGGTGGCGGAAGAGGTGCAGCGACTGGCTGAACGTTCCGCGGATGCGACGCGCCAGATTTCGGCGTTGGTCAAGGCCATTCAGACCGATACGCAAGATGCGGTGGCGGCCATGGAGCGCTCCACGCACGGTGTGGTCGAAGGGGCCAGGTTGTCTGATAACGCGGGTACGGCGCTGACCGAAATTGACCACGTGTCACGGCGCCTTGCGGATCTGATTGAGCAGATTTCCAATGCCGCGTCCAGGGAGGCCGCATCAGCCAACGTGGTGGCAGGCAACATGCAGCACATTTTTGCCGTGACGGAGCAAACGGGAGAAGGTACCCGTTCCACGGCGCAGCAGGTGCGTGATCTTTCACGCATGGCGGAAGAACTGCGCCAGTCGGTATCCCGATTCAAGATTGCCTGATCTCTGTCTGTTGTGCGTTAACAGCTGAGCGCTGACTGCGAACCCCGATTCCTGAACAGGCCTGTTATCTATGCAATCCAACGTCCCGAATTCCACAGCGATTGAACTCGATCTCACCGTCAACGATCTTGGTCCGCTGGCTTGGGTGCTTGACGAGCTTCGCAAGTCGCTCAATAGCGCAGCGAAAGCGCTCAAGCGCTTTGTGCGAGAGGCAGAGGCGGCCCGCGGTTCCGATCTTGCAGCGCTTGATGCCAGTCAGTTGCGAATTGCGCGTCAGCAGTTGCACCAGGCTGTGGGCGCACTGGAGATAATCGGGCTGGCAGGGCCAGCGCAGGTGCTCCGCGCCATGGAGGCCGCGGTGCAAAAGTTTGTGCAGCAACCCGAACAATGCAACCAGGAGGCCGCTGCCAAAATTGAGCGTGCCAGCTTCGCGCTGACTGAATATCTCGAAGGTGTACTGGCGGATAAGCCGGTCTCCGCGGTTTCGCTGTTTCCCCAATACCGCGATATTCAGGAACTGGTGCGGGCTGACCGTATTCACCCTGCAGATTTATGGCCGTTTGAGTGGCGCTGGCTGGAGCCTGACCTGGTCGTGACGGCTGAACCCCGGAATTACGACGACAGCGCACGGGCTTTGATGGACCCGTTGGTGCTTCAGCTCATGAGGGGTAAGGCGCCGCAGGCTGCCCAGAATCTCAGGGAATTGAGCCTTGGATTTTCAGCAAGACAAACCGATCGCCAGCCCAGGATTTTCTGGAAGATTGCGGCCGCCTACTTTGAGGCCGTTGCGCATGACTTGCTGGGCGCCGATATTTATGTCCGGCGCGCTGCGTCCCGAATCCTTTTGCAATATGCGTCACTGGCTAAAGGTGATTCAGCGATATCCGACCGCCTGGCGCAGGACCTGCTCTTTTTCTGTACTCAGGCAGTCTCAAGTCAGGTCAGTGCCACGCCCACTTTGTCGGCCGTCCGCTCAGCCTATGGGCTCACGCGGTTTAAACCGGTCGATTACGAGCGGGTGCAGTTTGGCCGTTTTGATCCGGCTCTGCTGGCGCAGGCGCGCAAGCGAATCATCGCTGCCAAGGAGATCTGGTCGTCCCTTTCTGCCGGAGACGTCAGCCGATTCAAATCGGTCGTCGACCAATTCAGCCTGGTGACCGATTCCCTGCTCAAACTCCATCCGTCCAGCGAGTCCCTTGCGCAAGCCTTGACCCGAGCGATTGACTCTACGGTGCGCTCCGACCAGACCCCCAGAATTGAGTTGGCAATGGAAGTTGCGACATCGATTCTCTATCTGGAAGCTGCCTTTGAGGATCTGGACCCCAACGATCCGCAACTGAGCGTGCGAACGGCCAATTTGGCTGCGCGTCTCGAAGGTGTTCGGGCGGGCGGTGAGCCCCAGCCGCTGGAAGGCTGGATGCAAGAGTTGTACCGCCGGGTCAGTGATAAACAGACCATGGGCAGTGTGGTGGGCGAATTGCGCTTGTCTCTGGGTGAGCTTGAAAATTCGCTGGATGTGTTCTTTCGCAACCCGCAGGACAAGACGGCCTTGCAGGCGGTGCCCGGGCAACTCTCGCAGATGCGTGGGGTGTTCTCGGTGCTCGGGCTCGATCAGGCATCGCACGCCGTCTCTCGCATGAAGGGCAGCGTCGAGCAAAGGCTTGTCAGTGATATTGACGAGGCTCGAGACGCGGGAACGTTTGAGCAACTCGGTAACAACCTGGGCGCACTGAGTTTCCTGATCGACATGCTCAATTACCAGCCTGTGCTGGCGAAAAAGCTGTTTGTCTATGACGAAGAAAAAGGTGAGCTCAAGCCCCTGATGGGCCGCGCGCAAAACGCAGCCAGCGCTGCTTTGGCCGTGACCTTGAACAGCGACTTGCTGTCACAGGAAGTGATCGACGTGGTGCGGGAAGCGGGTGTCGGCGAGTCTGACGGCAACCTCACCGAGAAACTCGATGCGTTGGCGACTCATGCTGCACTTGCTGAGCAACCCGCCCTGGCCCAAAGCGCCCATGATGCGGCGGTGGCAATTTCCGCGAATAATGCGGACGCGACAGCCAATGCACTGACGACCTTGGCCGCTACCGTGGTACAGGCGCCAATCGCGTTGGCCAGCCACGCGGCCTCGGTGGATTTCGAAGAAGATGATTTGCGCGACATTTTCCTTGAGGAAGCACGTGAAGTTGTCGGCAATGCCCTGGAAGCCATCGCGGCACTGGCGAGCGACCCGGGCGATGTTGCTCAGCTGACGGTACTGCGGCGTGCTTTTCATACGCTCAAAGGCAGTTCGCGAATGGTCGGACTCAGTGAATTTGGCGAAGCCGCGTGGGCGCTTGAGCAACTACTCAATAGCTGGCTGGCTGATCAAAAAACAGCCACGATTGAGTTCAGGGCCTTGTCCTCTGATGTCTTGGCTGCTTTTGACAACTGGATTGCCGATATCGCGGCGGATCAGGGCGACCCGTGGTCAGCGGCCCCCTTCCGCAGCTGTGCAGATGCCATGCGCACTGAAGGGCGCTACAGCGCTTTGAGCCTGGGGCAAGTCAGCGAACCCGGCATTTCAACTTCGGCGATGGACGCCGTTGCTGCAGACGCGTTTGAGTTGCCGGAACGTCAAGCGGAGTCCGAGTCACTTGACAATACAAACGCTGACTCGGCTGTTAGCGCGGCTGTTGAACCCACCTTTGAGGTTGACATCCTTGTTGATGACGAAATGACGGTTGCCGCAGCGCTGGCTGATACGCCTGCCGGACAGGTGCTTACGCCCGTCATCGAGTTGGAAGGTATTGATTTCGACAGCTTGTTCGTGCTTCCCGCTGACCGCAGCGTCTCGCCCGAGCTGGCTGATCCTGCGGCGGCAGACAAGGGCCCGTCTGAAGAGCAGGAGTCTGTGGAAGTGATTGAATGGTCGGCAGACGATTTTGAGAAGCTTTTCCAGATTGGGGCTGTAGCAACCGAACCGGCCCCACCCGTCACCATTGACCCTTCATCCGCTACCGAACTGGGGCAGGCAGCCGCTTTGCCGGAGTCGGGTGAGCCGCCGGTTGAGCCGGTTGAAGTTGCCCCGTCGCAGCTCGAAGAAGCTGTGATGGCCTTGAACGTTGCAGCGCTTGACGATGATTCCGACAGTGCTCTGACTGCAGACAGCAATGGGGATGAGAAAATCAGGGTCATTGGTAGCTTGCGCATAGGCATTCCTCTTTTCAACGTCTATTTGAACGAAGCCGATGAGTGGTCGCGTCGATTGGTGACCGAAGTTTCCGAGTGGGCGATTGAGAGCCACCAGCTGGTCAGTGATTCGGCGGTGGCGCTCGCTCATTCCCTGGCGGGCAGTTCTGCAACCGTCGGCTTCCTTGCTTTGTCGGAAATTGCGCGGGCGCTGGAGCATGCCTTGCAGCAATCCCGGGCGCATCACAGCAACGGCGCGAGCCAATACGGCCAGTTATTTGTTGATGCGGCGGAAGATATTCGCCGCTTGTTGCACCAGTTTGCGGCCGGGTTTCTCAAGGAGTCGGATGCCGACATTCTTGAGCGCCTGAAGCAGCTGGATTTCTCCGACTCAGTGCTGCCGCCGGTGAGCGATTTCGCTGAACTCGATTTTTCTGGTGAATTTTTGCCTGCGGAAGAGATCAGCCCAGAGCCCGAGCCTCCAGCAGAGCCTGAAATGGTGAAGGCCGAGCTGGCGGCGGTGCCCGCTGGTTTCCCGGCCGTACCGGTGCCTGCACCTGCCGTCGTTGTGCCGCGTGCGCAGCTGATACCGCCTGTCTCTGCAACATTTGACGAAGAAGGCGATGGGGACATCGATGCCGTTGATGCGATCGACCCTGAGCTGTTTCCAATTTTTGAAGAAGAGGGCGCCGAGCTCATGCCTCAGTTGGGCGGGGCACTGCGGCAGTGGTCTGCGCGGCCTGACAATCTCAGCGCACGCATGGAAGTGTTGCGCGCATTGCACACGCTCAAAGGCAGTGCCCGCCTGGCCGGCGCCATGCGGCTCGGTGAAATGGCGCACCGGATTGAGTCAGAAATCGAGTATCTCGGCTCGGATGCCGCGGCAACCCAGGAATTCGGACCCCTGTTGACCCGTTTTGACACGATGCAAGCCACTTTTGAAGCTTTGCGTCAGGCCGATGCCGCAGGTGCTGCCGCGCCTGCTGCTCCGTTGGCCGCCGTTGAGCCGGCAGCCTTGGAGACTCAGGAAGCTTTGGCCGATAGGGCGGTTTCCAGTGAAACGAACGCCAGAAGGCTCGCGATTCCGGCGCCGCTAGGCATGGCCATGCAGCCATTGCGGCAAGTCGCTTCTGCCTCGGTACGTGTGCGATCGCAGCTGCTTGACCGCATGGTCAATCAGGCCGGCGAGGTCATGATCACGCGCTCCCGTCTGGAAGCCGAGCTCGCTCAGCTGCGCGGCTCCCTCGGCGACATGAACGGCAACTTGAACCGTTTGCGCCAGCAACTGCGTGATATTGAGCTGCAGGCTGAAACCCAGATGCAGTCGCGCCTGGCCCAGGCCAAGGAAGACCATGCTGGGTTTGATCCGCTTGAGTTTGACCGCTTTACCCGGGTGCAGGAGTTGACCCGCATGATGGCTGAATCGGTGAACGACGTGGCGACCGTGCAGCGCTCCTTGCAGCGCACCGTGGAAGCCACCGAAGACGATCTGGTTGCCCAGGCCCGTCAGACCCGTGAATTGCAGCGCGACCTGCTGCGCACGCGCATGGTGGAGTTTGAAAGCATTTCGGAGCGTCTGTACCGCGTTGTGCGGCAGGCTTCCAAGGAAACCGGCAAGCAGGTTCGGCTTGATTTGCTGGGCGCCACCATTGAAATGGACCGTGGCACGCTGGACCGTATGACTCCCGCGTTTGAGCACTTGCTGCGTAATTGCGTGGTCCACGGTATTGAAAGCGCTCAAAGCCGAGCTGATTCTGGCAAAGACCCGGTCGGCTACATTAGCGTCCACCTTAGCCAGGGCGGCAACGATGTGTCGGTGGACTTCAGTGATGATGGCGCTGGACTGGATCTGCGTCGCATCCGCGAAAAAGCCTTGGCCCTCGGGCTGGTGACCGCCGACCAGCCGCTGGATGATCAGCAGGCTGTCAACCTGATTTTCATGCCGGGCTTTACAACGGCTGCGCAAGTGACCGAACTCGCAGGACGGGGTATCGGCATGGATGTGGTCCGCACCGAAGTCAATGCACTGGGTGGCCGGATTGAAACCTCTACCGTGTCCGGAAAGGGCACGCACTTCAAACTGGTGCTGCCACTGACCACTGCCGTGACGCAGGTGGTGATGATCCGATCGGGCAATCTGCTGGTCGGTGTTCCCGCTACCGTGGTGGAAACCGTGCGACGCGTCTCTGGCAAGGAATTACAGCAGGCCTACAACACCGGCCTGTTTGACGTGGGTGGTGAGGCGGTGCCTTTCTTCTGGTCGGGTGCCTTGCTGCAGGCCTCGCATCACAGCAGCGATGCGCAAGTCAAGACCATGCCGGTCATCATTTTCAGAAGCGCTGACCAGCGCATTGCCGTGCACGTCGATGAAGTGCTGGGCAACCGGGAGGTGGTGGTGAAAAACCTGGGCCCGCAATTGTCGCGGCTGCCCGGTCTGGCGGGCATGTCCGTGCTGGCTTCGGGTTCGGTGGTGCTGATCTACAACCCGGTGGCACTGGCTTCCGTCTATGGCCAGCAGGCGCGTGCCTGGAGTACGGACCAGGCTGAGCCGCACATGCTCGAAGCGTCGGGTGGAAGCACTGCGGAGGGCGCGGCACCCGTGCTGGCCGTGCCGCAACTTCCGCTGATACTGGTAGTCGACGATTCGATCACGGTCAGGCGCGTGACGCAGCGCTTGCTGCAGCGCGAAGGCTTCCGTGTGTCCATGGCGGCCGATGGCCTGCAAGCGCTGGAGCGTTTGCAGGAAGAACGGCCCGCAGTGGTATTGTCGGATATTGAAATGCCGCGCATGGACGGCTTCGATCTGACGCGCAATATCCGGGCCGATGTGCGCCTGAGCCATCTCCCCATCATCATGATCACTTCCCGAATTGCCGAGAAGCACCGCGAGCATGCCAAGGAGCTGGGCGTTGACCACTACCTGGGTAAACCGTACTCGGAAGAAGAGTTGATGAGCCTGGTGCGGCATTACTGTGCTGCTGAAATTCCTGTTCCAGCATAAAAAGTGCCTTTGGCCCTTATAGCGCGGGCGCAACCACCTCTTGAAAGAACAGCAAATCAGGGGGCTATTTTTTTCACCACTGCATAGCGCTGAAGTGTCCGCGCGCGCGCCTCGTCATGCTGCACGATGGGCATCGGATAGTTTTTTCCCAGTTCCACACCGGCGGCGCTGAGCGCCACCGCGTTGGCCAGCCAGGGGTTGTGCAAGGCGGAGAGGGGCAGCTTTTCCAGTACCGGCAAGTATTTGCGGATGAATTTGCCTTCCGCGTCAAATTTTTTGCTTTGGCTGGCCGGATTGAAAATGCGGAAATAAGGCTGGGCATCGCAACCGGTGCTGGCGGCCCACTGCCAGCCGCCATTGTTGGCCGACAGATCAAAATCATTGAGATTTTCGGCAAAGTAGCGCTCACCCCAGCGCCAGTCTATGCCAAGGTCTTTCACCAGAAAGCTCGCGGTCACCATGCGCAGGCGGTTGTGCATGTAGCCGGTCTGGTTGATTTGAGCCATGGCCGCATCCACCAGCGGGTAGCCGGTTCGGCCCTCGCACCACGCCTGGAAAAGCGCTTGGGCTTTTTCGCCTTGTTCCCACGCAATCGCGTCGTAGTCGGGCTTGAACGCGCCAGTTGCCGCGTGGGGGAAATTGCTCAGAATCTGGGCATAAAAATCGCGCCAGATCAGCTCGCTGAGCCAGCTCGCCGCGCCTTCGCTTCCCTTTTGCTGCTGCGCCAGCGCGCTGGAGACCATTTTCCTGATCGACACCGTGCCAAAACGCAGGTGTACGCCGAGGTAGCTGGGGCCTTTGACGGACGGAAAATCGCGTGTGTCCTTGTACTGCGCCATGCGGCCCAGAAAATCAGCAAAAAGTGCGGCCCCGCCCTGGCTGCCTGTGGGGATTTTTAGCGTGGACAGGTTGGTTTTTTCGAATCCGAGGCGAGCCAATACGGGTACCGCCTCCGTCTCGTCAGCGGGGCGTGCCGCCAGCGCTCCGGCGTACTTCTCCACCGGATAGGGCTTGAGGTAAAAGCTGTCAACTTTCTTCAGCCAGGCATTTTTGTAGGGCGTGAACACGCTGTAGGGCTTTCCGGCCAGGGTGAGCACCTCGGTACGCTCAAAAATGACATGGTCCTTGAAGCTGTGATAGGCCACGCCCTGGCTTTCCAGCAAGGCTTGTACCCCGGCGTCGCGTGCCAGGGACTGCGGTTCGTCATCGTGGTTGGTAAATACCGCGTTGACCGACAGCTTCGCGGCGAGCGCTGGCAGGGCGCTGACTGCCCTGTCGTGCCGCACCAGCAAGCCGGCAGGCGCAAGGCCGTGCTTCAGTGCGAGCCGCTGCAGTTGCTCGTTCAGGTCCACCAGCGACTCGCGGATGAATTCCACGCGGCGGTCGGCGCGCGGCAGGGTGTCCAGAATGTCCCGGTCAAAGACGAACACGCAAAACACCTGCCGGCATGATTTGAGGGCGTGGTGCAGCGCCGCATTGTCCTCAACCCGCAAATCACGCCTGAACCACATCAAGCCGGTTTGGTATTCTTTTCGCATGGAACTGATCGTAGCTAAAAAGATCCAGGTTGGCCCTGCTGTAGACCCATGCAGGCAGTGCTTGATTGGCGCGCGCCCGAGCTCGCAGTACGCGTAAAATCAGTTTATGGCCATGGACTCCGCACTGATCAACCTGACGCACCACTTCCTCATTGCCATGCCTGGGCTGGATGATGAAGCGTTTGCCAAAAGCGTGATCTATATGTGCGAGCACAGCGAGCGCGGCGCCTTGGGCCTGGTGATCAACAAGCCCAGCGACATCACTCTCAAGAGCCTGTTCGACAAGGTTGAGTTGCCGCTGCATCGCAGCGACCTTGTGCAAGCGCCGGTCTTTCAGGGCGGCCCGGTGCAAACCGAGCGTGGTTTCGTGCTCCACGAATCCATGATGCCCGGCCACGAGTCGGTGTACGCCTCGACCATGACGATTCCGGGTGGCCTGGAAATGACCACGTCCAAAGATGTACTGGAAGCCTTGTCTACCGGCGCCGGCCCCCGCAAAGTGTTTGTCTCGCTCGGCTACTCCGCCTGGGGCGAAGGTCAACTGGAATCAGAAATATCGGATAACAGCTGGCTCACGGTGGCCGCTGATTTGGCGGTGATCTTTGACACGCCGGTGGAGCAGCGCTACGACAAGGCCCTCATGTTGCTGGGCCTGCAGAGCTGGATGCTGTCTCCCGAGGCTGGGCACGCATGAGCCTGGCAAGCCTGCCTCATCAGGCCGCGGGTCTTCAAACCTTTCTGGCTTTCGACTTCGGTCTTAAACGCACCGGCGTGGCAAGCGGCAATGTGCTGACCCGCACCGCCACGCCGCAAGCAACCATTGCTGCAGAGGGGGATGCGCGTTTTCCCGTGATTCAAGCCAGAATCAGGGAATGGCAGCCCGATGCGCTGGTCGTCGGCATTCCGTTTCATCCCGACGGTGCAAGCCACGACAATACCGTGCGTGCGCAAAAATTTGCCCGTCAACTGCGCGGGCGCTTTGGCCTGCAGGTATTTGAGGTGGATGAGCGCTACAGCACGACCGAAGCCCTGGCCAGCGGCGCTGCGGACGCCGACGCGGCGTCTGCCTGCATCATTCTGGAACAGTTTTTAAGGAGTCTTCCATGAGCAGCTTGATATTGGATGCCGAGGCGCTGTACAGCGATTTGCTGCGCGGCATGCGCTTGCTGTTGGCCTCTTATGACCAGCCGCCACGGCTGGTGGGGGTCACTTCCGGCGGCGTCTGGCTGGTACAGCGCCTGCAAAAGGATCTGGGGCTGGTTGAAGAAGTCGGTATTCTTTCTTCCTCCATGCACCGCGATGATTTCTCGAAGCGGGGCCTGGCTTTCAGCGGAAAAACCCTGCTGCCCTTTGATGTGGACGGTGCTCACCTGATTGTGGTCGACGATGTGCTCTACACCGGTCGCACCATACGGGCGGTGCTCAACGAGCTGTTTGACTACGGAAGGCCCGCCAGCGTCAAGCTGGTGGTGCTGGTAGACCGGGGCGGCCGCGAGTTGCCGGTCCAGCCCGATCTGGCCGTGGCGCGAGTGGCCTTGCCTGCCTCGCAGTCGCTTGAGCTGGCACGTGCGGAAGACGGCCGGTTCAGCTTTCAGGTCCAGGACCGGTAACCCCAAGCCGAAACACCCAGCCAAACCCGGAGCAGAAATTCAGACATCAAGAGGAGCTTAAAGCGTGTTGTATCGACGAAACCCACAACTCAATAAAAATGGTGAGCTGATTCATTTACTCTCGACAGAAGGTCTTCCCAAGGCGACCCTGACGCAGATTCTGGATACCGCAGCCAACTTTGTGTCAGTGAGCAGCCGCGAGGTCAAGAAGGTTCCGCTGTTGCGCGGCAAGAGCGTTTTCAATCTGTTTTTTGAACACTCCACCCGCACCCGTACGACGTTTGAAATTGCCGCCACACGGCTTTCTGCAGACGTCATCAACCTCGACATTGCACGTTCATCGGCCTCCAAGGGGGAGTCGCTGCTGGACACCATCGCCAACTTGAGCGCGATGGCCGCTGACCTGTTTGTGGTGCGTCACAGCGAATCGGGCGCGCCTTACCTGATCGCCCAGCATGTGGCACCGCATGTGCACGTGATCAATGCCGGTGATGGGCGTCACGCGCACCCCACGCAGGGCTTGCTGGACATGTACACCATCCGTCATTACAAGAAGGACTTCAGCAACCTGACGGTTGCCATCGTGGGCGATGTACTGCATTCGCGCGTGGCGCGCTCCGACATTCACGCACTCACGACGCTGGGCTGCCCGGAGGTACGTGTGGTCGGCCCCAAGACTCTGGTGCCGGCCGACATGGCGCCGATGGGCGTGCGTGTCTGCAACACGCTGGAAGAAGGCATCAAGGGCGCCGACGTGATCATCATGCTCAGGCTGCAAAACGAGCGCATGTCGGGGGCGCTGCTGCCCAGCAGCCAGGAGTTTTTCAAGAGTTTTGGGCTGACCAACGAGAAGCTGCTGCTCGCCAAGCCGGATGCCATCGTCATGCACCCGGGCCCCATCAACCGGGGTGTGGAAATCGATTCGGCGGTGGTTGATGGCGCGCAGAGCGTCATCTTGCCGCAGGTTACCTTCGGCATCGCAGTGCGTATGGCCGTCATGAGCATCGTCGCCGGGAATGAAGCATGACTGTGGTCCCCACGCTTTTCACTGCGTGTAATGCGCTGCCCCCCGAGGGGGCTGGCCTTGCTTGGGGCGGCCCTGCGCTGCGATCCATGGCCCCCACGCTTGTCGCTTCGCGTACTACGCTGCCCCCCGAGGGGGCTGTTCCGCCTAGGGGCGGCCCGCCGGCGGAACTGGTCCCCACGCTTTTCACTTCGTGTAATGCGCTGCCCTCCAAGGGGGCTGGCCTTGCTTGGGGCGGCCCGGCGCGGCGGCCTTTTTCCGGAAAAATCAAATGAAACTCCTCATCAAGAATGGCCGGGTGATCGACCCGGCTTCTGGGTTCGACGAAGTGGGCGATGTGGCCATTGCTGCAGGCCGCATCGTGTCGCTGAAAGGCGCCGCCGCCGATTTTTCGCCCAACAAAACCATCGACGCCAGAGGCTGTATCGTGGCGCCGGGCCTGATCGACCTGTCGGCCCGGCTGCGCGAGCCCGGCTACGAACATGAAGGCATGCTGGAGAGCGAGCTGGCCGCGGCGGTTGCCGGCGGCGTGACCAGTCTGGTGTGTCCGCCCGATACCGACCCGGTCCTTGATGAACCCGGCCTGGTGGAAATGCTCAAGTTCCGCGCTGAAAAGCTGCACCAGTCGCGCGTGTTCCCGCTGGGCGCGTTGACGCGTGCCTTGAAAGGTGAAACGCTGACCGAGATG
>DASUIO010000044.1:0-9420 GCA_036279755.1 Polaromonas sp.
ACGGCTTTCTTGCCGCCTTGCATGATCACGTTCATGAATTTGGCAAGATCGACATCGCCAAATTTTGGATCAGGAAGAATTTCACGTTTAGGGACTTCGCGACGACGTGGCATTTTTTCACCTCTTTGCTTCAGTTGGCACCGCTTGAGGCAGCACCGCGAGAGTTATCACAACTCTCACTTACTCGACCGGTGCAACTATTTGCACTTGGGTCACTTCGCTTAAAACACCTGCCAGGATGAATCAAGCACCTGTTTTTTTCGAAGGAGTCATGACAACTTCTTCTGGCGCGAACAGCAAAGTCCGAGCCGGCTGGCTTATTTAGCCTTTGGACGCTTGGCGCCGTACTTGGAACGCGATTGCTTGCGGTCTTTCACGCCTTGCAAGTCGAGCGCACCGCGAACGATGTGGTAACGCACACCCGGCAAGTCCTTGACACGACCGCCGCGAACCAGCACCACGCTGTGTTCCTGCAGGTTGTGGCCTTCGCCGCCGATGTAGGAAATGATTTCAAATCCGTTGGTCAAGCGCACTTTGGCGACTTTACGCAGAGCGGAGTTTGGCTTTTTAGGCGTTGTGGTGTACACACGAGTGCACACACCGCGGCGCTGTGGAGAATTTTCCATCGCAGGGCTCTTGGACTTGATCTTTTCGACCTCGCGCCCCTGACGGACTAACTGATTGATGGTTGGCATTGGAAAAACGTCCCTAAACGTTTGAGAAAAAATAAAAACTTCGCCGCACCAAAAGCGGAAAAGCCTTCTAGTATAAACCGGATAGTAAAAAGCCTCAAGCAAAACGCCGCAACAAGCGTCACGGCGGCGTTGCAGCTGCCATGACGCCGGCGTCGGCTACTTGATCCAGAGCCTGATCGAATCCCAGGCGCGCCCTAAAATTCCGGCCTCTTCCACGGCCTCCAGCGCCATCAGCGGCACTTCGGCCACAGGCGTGGGGTTGTCGCCCAGCATGACTTTGAGCGTTCCCAGTGACTGCCCCTTCACGAAAGGCGCGACCAGCGGGTCAGGCCGGGTGACCTGGGTTTTGACTTTGGGGGCACTGCCAGCGGCCACCGCCACCACAATGGCTTCGGGCCGCCCCAGCTTTACAGTGGGGGCCTTGCCTTTCCACACCGAAGGCGCGACAACCGCCTGGCCCGCATCAAACAGTTTGACAGCTTCAAACGCGGTGTAACCCCAATTCAGCAGTTTTTGCGATTCGTTGGCGCGGACCGTGTCGCTGGAGGTTCCCAGTACGATGGCCAGCAGACGCCGACTGCCGGGTGCGCCGCCGGCGCCCAGATTAGGGAAGTCGCGCCTGGCCGTGGCAATCATGCAGTAGCCAGCCGCCTCGGTGTGGCCGGTTTTGAGGCCGTCCACGGTCGGGTCACGGAACAGCAGGGTGTTGCGATTGGTGTCGTTGGCCACGGGCGTGCCGGGGTAGCGGTACTTCTTGATCGCTGAATAGCCGATGTAGTCGGGGAAATCGCGCATCAGCCGAGTGGACAGAATACTCAAGTCGCGCGCGGTGGTGGTGTGACCTGGCTCGGTCAGGCCTTCCGGATTTTTGTAGCTCGTCGATTTCATGCCCAGCGCCTTGGCCTGCTCATTCATGAGCTGTACAAAGTGCTCGACGGTGCCGCCCACGCCCTCGGCCAGCGCCATGGTGGCGTCGTTCCCCGACTGCACGACCATTCCCTTGATGAGGTCTTCGACCGGCACCTGCATTTTGGGGTCGATGAACATGCGGGAACCCGGCATTTTCCAGGCACGCTCGCTGACACCGAGGGTTTGCTTGAGGTCGATTTTTTTGGATTTGAGCGCATCAAACACCAGGTATTCGGTCATCAACTTGGTCAGCGAGGCCGGTTCGACCGGGGAATCGATGTTTTTGGCGACCAGCATCTGGTTGGCCGTGACATCCAGCAGCAAATAGGAACGCGCAGCAATTTCGGGGGCTTGCGGGGTCTGGGCCGGAGCTTGGGCGTATGCGGCAGGCAGCACGGCGGAGAAAGCCAGCAGCGCGGTGGCGGCAAGGCCGCGCAGGCTATACAGGCCGCGAGGGGCCTTGAGGGAACAGTGCATGTCGGGAAAGTCCGTAACTGGAAGTGGATGGCGAAAGAAAAAAACGGGCAGAAAGGTCAAAAGGGACCAACAATCAGAGGGTGGGCGATGAAAGGTGGCGAACCACCAGATTTTTCAGCAAAGTCAATTGTCCATGAAAGAAATGACCCACCCCGGGCACAACCGTAACAGGAAGTGCTTGTGGACGCGCCCAGTCCATCACGGCCGACAGCAGCACCGTGTCGTCCTGCTCGCCATGCAGCACCAGGGTTTTGAGATGCGCGGCCTTGTCAATCGGGGCCGCGGGGGCGCGGCTGACGCTGGTGCCAACCAATACCAGTTTTTCGATGTTACGGGTGGGGTTCAGGCGTTCAAAGGCGTGTGTAGTGACAAAAGCGCCAAACGAAAAGCCGGCCAGCGCTAACGCCATTCCACGCTCACTTGCGCTCTCGCCCGACGGCGCCACGTGCTGCACCACAGCCAGGAAATCATCCAGCTCGCCGCGGCCCTCGTCATGGCTGCCGGCACTGCCGCCGACACCCCGAAAGTTAAAGCGCACGGCCGTCCAGCCGCTCTGCACGAAGGCCCGCGCCAGCGTTTGCACCACCTTGTTGTCCATGGTGCCACCAAACAACGGGTGCGGATGGGCAATGACAGCCACGCCGCGGGAGATACCAGCGGGCAGATCCAGCGCGATTTCAAGTGCGCCCGCCGGGCCTTGAAAGCTTGATTTTCGGGTTTGGGAGTTCACAAGGACACTTTCCGCTCAAATTCGGTGCTATTAAAAAAGGAACTACTAACGCACACCTGTAATGGCTTATAGTCAAAAATCATGCCTATTTCCAGGAAACTCAGCTACCAGGCCAGCATGGGGAGCGACAGGGCTTAGCGCCCCAGATGCGGCGGTATCAGCAAGCGCTCCACCACCTGGCCGTTTTTGAGGTGCGACTCAACAATCTCGTCAATATCGCTCGCATCCAGATAGGTGTACCAGACGGCTTCCGGATAGACCACAGCCACCGGCCCCGCTGCGCAACGGTCCAGGCAACCGGCTTTGTTGACCCGCACCTTACCCGGCCCAGCAAGCCCGGCGGCCTTGACTTGCGATTTGCAGCGGTCAAAAGCTTCCTGCGCACGATGGTCGGCGCAACAGGCCTCGCCATGGCTGCGCTGGTTCAGGCAAAAGAAAATATGACGTTCGTAATAAGAGGCCGTAACTGGGGCCTCCGAGGTGATTGGTGTGGCCGATTTGTCTGCTACGGCATCTTGGAAAATGGATGAGGTCATGAACTAATTTTACGTTTTAGCCGCCGGTGCGCGCTCGCGGCCAGACAACCGCAGCAAGACATACAGCAAAGCCGCATAGGGCCAGAGCCAGCCCAGCCACTGCACCACACCGTAAAAACGGATGAAACGGCCCTGCTCCCAGATTTGCAGCGTCTGCGCAAAATAGGGGTCGGCGGGCGCCTGATTGAGCAGCCCCAGGTGAATGGCCAATGCCAGCAGCGTCAGCGCCGCCGCGCTGCGGCGCGGTACCGCCAGCAGCAGCATGGCGAGCACTGCCGCGAAGCCTATGCCCACCTGCACCGGGAGATCCAGCCAGGCCCAGGCATGCGGGGGCCCGTAGCTGAGCGCCGCCGACAAGGCCGACGCAGCAATGCCAACCGCCAGCACGGCCACCGAGAACGCCGCACGTTTCCAGCGTGCGCGGATCACGCAATAGCCCAGCAGGCAGGGAATGAGCGCCCCCAGGGTCACGCAGAGCAGTTCGGCAATAGGCACGAGCGGCTGAAGCTCAATCTCACGCACGGGCATCCATTCCAGAAAAGGGCTATCAGCCAGGGCCTCGGCCAGCGTGGCTTCCAGCCGCTCGAACACCTGCCCCAGGCCTAGAGGCACGGAGGCGGGAAACAGCAGCGCCGGAGGCCAGAGCAGCAGCAGCACCAGCGCGCCCCGGGCATCCCGGGAAAACCAGCGTGCCCTGAAGCGACTCCAGCGATCGACCATGCCGGCTTTCTCAAGCGCCCAGGCGCAGCAGGCGCCCAGCAAGGCGCCTAGCGTGTTGAGTACCAGATCCACGTTGGAAGGGATGCGCGACGGCAGGTAACTCTGCAGCGTTTCCACCGAGAGAGACAGCAGCGCGCTACTGAGCACCGCCACGCTGACGGCCCAGGACACGCGCCGACTGCGAAGCGCCGACAAGGCCAGCAAAAACCCCAGCGGTGCATAGCCCAGCAGGTTGATGCCCACATCAAATCCGGTCCAGTATTGCGGCAGGGGTGCTGTCAGAAACCGTAGCGGCGAGATGCCCTGGTTGCGCCAGTCAGCAAAGGGATACAGGCTGGCGTAAACGATCAGGCAGATCGCCGCCAGTGCCAGTGGCCAAGCCGTGGTGCGCTGCGCGGCGGGCGCCGTTCCGGGAGGAGAAGGTCGCGGGACCATGATGCGTGCGCTGAAACGGCGGCTGCTGGCTAGAAGGGCTTGACCACCACCAAGACCACCACGATGAGCATCAAAACAATCGGTATTTCGTTGAACCAGCGAAACCAGACATGGCTGCGCGTGTTGCGGTTCTGATCAAACCTGGCCAGCACACGGCTGCAGGCGTGGTGATAGCCAATCACCAGCACCACTATGGCCAGTTTGGCGTGCATCCAGGCATTGCCCGGCCCGAACCCGATGCGGTACCAAAGATACAGCCACAGGCCGGTTGCCACGGCCGGAAAAGCCAATAGCGTGGTGAAACGTAGCAACTTGCGGGCCATCAGCATCAGCCGCTCGCGCTCGGCCACGCTTTCCGGCGGCACCATGGCCAGGTTCACAAAAATGCGCGGCAGGTAAAAAAGCCCCGCAAACCAGCTGGCAACAAAAATTATGTGGAAGGACTTGACCCAGAGCATCAGCATTTTCGTAGTGTAACCCGCGCTCTTTGGGCAAAAAAAGGCCCGGTTGGTACAAAGACCAGCCGGGCGGTAAGCCTTTTTGCTGTCACACGCAAAGGCCCCGCTCAGGGAGGAAAAGCGGGATGTAACTGCCAAATTGGTAATTACACACAAAAATTCTAACCCCAACGGATAGCATTAACAATGCTTTTCCCAGGGAAATCAGGAAATTTCAATGCAAAGCCGGGCAGCTCATGGCGCGCAGCGGCCACCGGTTAAATAATTCAGGGAAAGCCCTTAAAGTTTTGGCACAATTTGGCCATGACCTTCCAAGCCTCCAACTTCGCGCCCTTTCCCATGGGCCGGCCCCGTCGCCTGCGCCGTGACAGCTTCACGAGGAACCTGGTCCGCGAGCACGCCCTCACCGCCCACGACCTGATTTACCCGGTATTTGTCACCGACGGCACCAAGCAGCGCATGGCCATTGCCTCCATGCCGGGCGTGGAGCGGCTCAGCCTCGACTTGCTGCTGCCAGTGGCCGAAGAGTGCGTCAAGCTGGGCATTCCGGTGATGGCGCTGTTTCCGGTGATCGACGCTTCGCTCAAAACCTATGATGGCAAGGAAGCGCTGAACCCTGAGGGCCTGGTGCCGCGCGTGGTGCGCGAGCTGAAAAAACACTTTCCCGAGCTCGGCGTGATGACCGACGTGGCGCTGGACCCGTTCACCAGCCACGGCCAGGACGGACTGCCAGACAGCAATGGCTACATCATGAATGACGAGACAGTGAAAGTGCTGGTCCAGCAGGCACTGACACAAGCCGAGGCCGGCGTGGACATCGTGGCACCCAGCGACATGATGGACGGCCGCATCGGCGCCATCCGCCAGGCACTGGAAAACCAGAATTTCATCCATACCCGCATCATGGCCTACAGCGCCAAGTACGCGAGCGCGTTTTACGGTCCGTTCCGCGACGCCGTGGGCTCGGCCAGCAACCTGGGCAAGGCCGACAAAAAGGTTTACCAGATGGACCCCGGCAACAGCGACGAGGCGCTGCGCGAAGTCGCCATGGACATTGCCGAGGGCGCGGACATGGTGATGGTCAAGCCTGGCATGCCTTATCTGGACGTGGTGCGCCGCGTGAAGGACGAGTTCGGCGTGCCGACCTTTGCCTATCAGGTCAGCGGCGAGTACGCCATGCTCAAGGCCGCCGCCCAAAACGGCTGGCTCGACCACGATGCGGTAATGATGGAAAGCCTGCTGGCCTTCAAACGTGCCGGCGCCGACGGCGTGCTGACTTACTTTGCGATCGACGCCGCTAAAAAGCTGCAACAAGGCTGAACCGGCCCAAGCCGCAGATGCCGGCTTACTATTAAAACTGTAGCTTGTTGCGCCCGCCCCATATTGGCTTTTGGCCTATTTTTCACATAATCCAGGTTGAAAGCAGAGGTTCAAGCGTCCATGCGTGTTTTCAACATTAGCCCTGCCAGCCAGGGCATCACAGAAACCGACACCCTGCCGTCGCAACTGCCGGAGCAAGGCTTTGTCTGGATCGCCTGCGAGCGGCAGGAGTTTGAGACGCTGCAAGCGCAAATCCAGGCGACCCTGCAAACCCTGTGCGGCACCCAACTGGTGGACCTGCATGTCTCTGACCTGCTGAACAAGCAGTTGCCCTCGCACTACGACTACACCTCGCAGTACGACATGCTGGTGTTTCGCCGCCTGGCCTCTGGCCGCACGGAAACCGGGTACGCCCCGCCTGGCGAAACCCCGCCTGCACGCGTGAAGCGCAGCGGGCCGCCGGTGCTCAAGCGCATTGACACCAGCCCCGTGGGCTTTGTGGTGTTTGACCAGGTGCTGCTGACCGTGCACCCGACTGGCTGCGCCGAACGGGATGCCTATGCGCTCAAGCTGCTCAACGGCACCAGCACCGAATCGCGGGCCAGCGGCGTCAAGCTGCCCGCCAGCCCGGCCGACCTGATGCTGCGCCTCGTCAATCACATGGTGGACGGTTATCTGGAGCTGCGGCGCGAACTCACGCGCCAGCTCGACCACTGGCAGTCCGAACTGCTCAATCCCGGCACGCGCTTTAACAACTGGAATTCGGTGCTCGGCGCCCGGCTGGCGCTGCACCAGCTGGACGAGATTTGCGAAGACCAGCACTCGGCGCTGCAGGACTGGATTGACTCGGTTGAAACCTGGCCTGACGGCGACACGCCCGCTGCCAAACGCGAACACGAGCTGCTCAAAATCCGCTCGCGAGACGTGATCGAGCACATCGAGCGCGTGGAGCACCATGTGCGACGGCTGGAGCAGAGTGCCGAAGCGGCCGTGCAGATGCATTTTTCGGCGCAAAGCCACCGCACCAATGACATCATGCGCACGCTGACGGCATTGACCGCCGTTTTTTTGCCGCTGAACCTGATCACCGGGTTTTTCGGCATGAACTTCGAGTTCATGCCCATGATCCATACTTTCTTTGGTTTTTGGTGGACCGTTGGCTTCATGGCGCTGCTGGTGGTCACGGTCGTGCTGGTGTTCTGGCGCAAACGTTACCTGGCCAGAACAGGGCGATAGCACATTGCTTGCGCCCGTTCTGTAACAGCCAAATACCGAAAAAGCCATCAACCCCGCGGCGAAATAGCCGATCTTAGGCCAGCTTTTCGGCGAAGAATGCCAGCGAGCGCTCACGCGCCAGCTTGGCCGCGGCTTCGTTGTAGGAGCCGCGCTGATCGCAATTGAAGCCGTGGTTGGCCTTGTACACATGCACGCCAACCTCCGGATGCGCCTTGGCAAAGGCGTGAACGCCCTCCAGGGGAATCCAGTGGTCCTGATCGCCGAAGTGCGCCATGACCGGGCACTGGGGCTGGCGTGCAATCTCTTCCTTTGCCGTGATGCCGCCGCCGTAATAAACGATGGCGGCGTTCAGGCCTTTTAGCGTGCAGGCAGCGCGCCAGGTCAGCAAGCCACCCCAGCAAAATCCCACAATGCCCACCTTGCCGCCGCTGGCCTGGGCCGCATGGTCGATGGCGGCCTGAATATCCTGCAGCACGCCGGCGCCCGGCAAGGCGTCCACGGCCGTCTTGTAGCCGAAGCCCTCGTTCATGTCCGCTTCGGTGTAGCCCAAATCGACGCCGGGTTTGACGCGCTGAAACGTCGCAGGCGCCACCGCCAGATAGCCTTGCTCGGCAAAGCGGTCCGTCACGGCGCGGATATGCGAGTTGACGCCAAAAATCTCCTGCAGCACCACGACAGCGCCGCGCGGTTGGCCTTCGGGTTGGGCCACGTAGGCCGGCACGGTGAACCCATCGGCGGCTTTGAGAGTGATGAATTGACCCAAATGCTGGCCTGGTCCGCGCCCCGTTGACGCGCCGGCGTTCATGAACCCGCCTTGAGTTTGCGCTCCACAAAATCGAGCCGGTCCTGGCCCCAGAACAGTTCACCGTCTATCACGTAGCTGGGCGCACCGAACACGCCCGCGTCGATCGCCTGCTGCGTGTTGGCCTCGTAGCGCTCCTGCACTGCCTGGCTGTAGGACTGCTCCAGCCGCGCGGCGCTCAAGCCGCACTCCGCCAGCAATTCGGCCAGGACCTTCTCGTTGGCAATATGGCGCTCCTGCATCCACACCGCACTGAAAATCGCGCCGCCGATTTTCATCGCCGCCTCAGTGCCGTCGTGCAGGTCCACGGCGATGATGAGGCGCGAGGCGTCGTCCCCGGACACCGGAAAGTACTTGGGCTTGAGGTTCAGCGGCGCGTGAAGGTAGTCTGAATAGCGCTGCAGCTCGAGCAGCCGGTAGGCCTGGCGCTGCGGTGCGCGCTGGCCCAGTGGCAGTCCGCCCGAGATCGGAAACACCTTGCCGCCCAGGTCAACCGGCAACAGGCGCACCGTGGCGCCGGCCGTGCGCGCTATCTGTGCAAAACGCTCGTGACCCAGGTAGGCCCAGGGGCTTTGCGGCGTGAAGTAATAGTCCACAGTGATGCTCAAAATAGTCTCCAGTGATAGGTGTCCATGGTCCGGACATTGATTACAGTACCTTGATTCGCCATAACCCCGTTTTTACCCGGGATTACCCTTTTCTGCAGGAGGTCTGATTTGTCCAAAGTTGTTCTGATCACGGGCGGTTCGCGCGGCATTGGCGCGGCGTCGGCGCTGCTGGCGGCGCGGCAGGGCTACGCGGTGGCCGTCAACTACCAGGCGAACTCGCTGGCGGCCGATGATGTGGTGCGCCAGATCCGCCAGGAGGGTGGCCAGGCCATCACGGTGCAGGCCGATGTGGCGAAGGAAGCGCAAGTGCTGGCGATGTTTGAAAAGATCGACGCCAAGTTCGGCCGCTTGAGCGCGCTGGTCAACAACGCCGGGGTGGTGGACCAGACCACACGCGTCGATGCCATCACCTATGAACGCCTTCAGCGCATGTTTGAAATCAATGTGTTCGGCTCTTTTCTGTGCGCCCGCGAAGCCGTCAAGCGCATGAGCAC
>DASUIO010000045.1:0-9620 GCA_036279755.1 Polaromonas sp.
GATGGGCGGGACGTAGTTGAAGGCGTTGAAGAAGCTGTAAGGTGCGAGATTGACCCGTCCGCTTGCGCTCCGGCTCGAAATCCATCCGATCGGTCTGGGTCCGACGATGGCATTGAAGGGGTCGTGCGGCAGTCCGTGTCCCTTGCGGGGCTCGTAAATGTGGTGATCGGTTTGCATCGCTGGTTGTTCTCGCGTCTGGCGTGTCGGGAATCCCCACATGGAATCGTAGGCGATCGTGGGAATCTGACCTTGCGACGGGGCGATTTGAACCACCCCGGAGCAGAGAACGTCACAGGCCTCTTCGGGCGCCGTTCGATGGTCGCAGCCATCGTTCAAATCAAACCTGCATAGGCGCCGCCATCCATCTGCAGGTTCTGACCGGTCATGAAGCCGGCCTTGGCGCCAATTGACCCTAATACTCACTCAAGTGCCGTGCTTATTGCCTGAATTTTCCCCGTTGTTTTCCGCCAACTACCATGACTGTGGGAGCCGTTGAACGGGTGAGAATGTTGAACGGTACAGCAAAATTATCAACTTTCAACTAACGGAGTTGCCCTTGTCTCTCAAAAAAGCGATGCGATTTGCGATGGCCTGTATTGGGCTGCCGGTCCTTGTTGTCCTGTCTGCTTGCGGTGGAGGTAGCAGCGACTCTTACAGCAATAGCGGCGGCACGAGTTCAGGCAGCGGTGACAACACCAGCGGTAGCAGCAGCGGGTCAGGTACTTCGAGTACAGCGAAGTATTACCGGCGCACCGACAATGAAACGGCTCTAGCATTGGATGGTGGTAACTCGTATTTCTGTAGCTGGGGTGACTGCCCTTCGGGCGTAACTTGTGGAATGACGATCTACGGTGCCGAGAATGGCAGCCAGGTGGATTGGCAAATTCCTACTACCGCCGATGGGGGGAACAAGGTCAAGACCACATTTGATATCGTTCGCAGCGGTTCTGGGTTGACCTTGTACTATCAGGGGAGCCGCACCGGTGACTATGTGCAGGTTTCCAGTTGGTCAGCGGCAACGAGCGGCGACGGAGGCTATTGCAGCGGCAACACTTCTTCTAGCGGTTCGAACGGAAGCGGTTCTGGTTCCGGCAGCGGCTCATCCTCGGGAGGTACGTCATCCGGTGGCTCAACGACTGGTCAGATCGCGGTCTACACCCGGCGTAGTTCGTCTCCAGCTGCAATCTCTGTGACCATTGATGGTCAGAGTGTAGGTAGCCTGACCTCATACTTCTTCTCGACACCAAACTGCGGTGACTCTGGAACTATTACCCGCACGCTGCCGGTCGGAACACATACTCTGTCAGCCAGTTCAGGCAATTTGTCGTGGGGCCCCGGCTCCTTTTCAATCACTGCCGGCGGCTGCTTGACATACGAACTGCAATAAGAAGGCGATGGGCGGGCGCTCCAGTGCCTGTCCATCCATTAATTACCCAGAATGACGGAGTGGGCCGCTGCTCGCGTCATCCGGGCTCTGATCGAGCTGGTGGATGCACAAGCATGGCATGAAAGGTACTCGCTATTTGAGGAGTTCGAACTGTTTCGATCACCACCAGTGGTTCAAACGAGGTTTGTTGCGATTACGCACAAAAAATCCGACGAGAGGTTGAGAAGTGGCCCCGCTTGTCTGAACAGTTTTACCCCGAGAGATAAAGAGACTGCAGGCGGTTTGAAGAGGTGCAGAGTTGTCCACGGCGGCGGTCGGCGCTTGCGACGAACCGGCCGACGCGGTGGGCAACTCGGGGCGCACCAGGCAATTTCATTCTATGCCGCCACATCCATGGCCGGCAGCAGTGCCCAGTAGGTTTGCTCCGGCGTCTGGTCCTCCAGGCGGCTGTGAGGCCGCTCAGTGTTGTACCAGTGGATGAACTGCTCCAGATCAGCGCGCGCCACGCTCACGCCGTCATAGGCACGCAGGTACACCCGCTCGTACTTGATCGTTCTCCACAGCCGTTCGACGAAGACGTTGTCGCGCCACGCGCCTTTGCCGTCCATGGACAGGCGGCATCCGCGCGACAGAACGGCCTTGGTGAAGTCTTTGGCCGTGAACTGACTGCCCTGATCGGTGTTGACGATCTCGGGCACGCCGAAGCGGGCAAACGCCTGCTCGATGATTTCGCAGGCGTGGCAGGCCTCCAGCGTGATGGCCACCTTGTGCGCCAGCACCCGGCGGCTGGCCACATCGACGAGGGCCGTGAGATACACGAACCCTCTGGCCATGCGGATGTAGGTCGTGTCCAGCGCCCAGACCTGGTTTGCGCGGCGGATGGCCACCTTGCGCAGCAGGTAGGGGTAGATCTTGTGCCCGGGGTGGCGCTCGCTGGTGCCCGGCTGCGGGCACATGGCTGCGATACCCATGCGCTGCATCAGTGTGCCCATATGACGCCGGCCCACGCGTATGCCCTCGCGCAGCAGCATTCGCCGCAGCATGCGAGCGCCCATGAAGGGGTGCTCCAGGTGCAGCTCATCAATGCGGCGCATGAGCGCCAGGTCGGCCTCGCTGGTGGGGCGTGGGTGGTAGTAAACCGCGCCCCGGCTGATCTCCAGCAGCTTGGCCTGGCGCACCACGCTCAAGGGGTGCTCGCGGTCGATCATCGCTTTGCGCTCAGCAACCCCGCCTTGGTGAGCGCGCTTTCTAAAAAATCATTCTCCAGCGCCAGCTGGCCGATCTTGGCGTGCAGCGGCGCCAGATCGACCGGCTCGGGTGCGGTGCCGGCCCCGAACACGTCGGCCGCGCGTTCGAGCAGTTGCCGCTTCCAGTCGTTGATCTGCGTGGGGTGCAGTTCGAACTCCTGGCACAGCTCGGCCATGGTCTTGTCCTCGCGCAGCGCAGCCAGCGCCACCTTGGCCTTGAACGCTGGGCTGTGCGAGCGGCGCGTGCGCCGTCCGGATAGCTTCTTGTTCATCGCAAAACTCCTTGTCGCCAGCCCTCGCTCGGACCGGCTGTTTGCCTGGAGTCTGCTTTATCTCACCTGTTCAGATTTGCGGGGCCACTTCTCAGCGGGTAGGCCGCGTACCAGCGAACGCACACCAGCGTGACCTCCAGCGGAAAACGCAACCGTTTGATCACACGGCGCAGGGTCGAGTTTGCCAGTTGGAGATGCAGTGGGGCCATGCCCCATTGTCTATCCGCAGCTTACCGCGACAGAACCGCCCTCATCGGGCTGGAGCCCGCATGAACTGGGGCTTTGCCAAAAGAAAAGGCCCCCGCGCTGCGGGGGCCTTGACGTAATGGCGGTGGACGTAGTCTGGACCGAACCCGTATCGACCCGGCGCGGTCGCAAAATCTGCGTTTTCCCTTGTGTCTATTGGGCTTTTGAAAAACTGGTGAGCCATACCGAGCCGCCGAAAACGAGCTACAAAAAAAATGCGCGCGCGCCCGCGTCACACGCGTGTACGCGCGCGGGCGCAAAAAGGGAATCGTGCCCAGGAGTGTGCAAGCCCCCCGGCGCTCCGCACCCGTTGAACGTGGACCTGACGCAAAAACTTTGCGGGATGTTCAGGGTATCTGGCGACCCATCCGGTAGGTTGAAAACGCAAGATGCAGCAGCAATGATGCATACCCGCAAGAGGGCGGTTTTTGGGCGTTTTGGCGCGATTTAATCTTGGGTGCGTGGGTGAGGATTCGCGTTGGTATTTTGTGATCCACAGGGGCTTCTGCGCGGTATTCCCGGGGTGTTGAGCGCCTGCAAGATCCCGCAGGTCCGTGGCGCCTTGGGTTGAGGTTCGCAGGGGGCAGGGCGCCTGCACAGGATCGCTGCAACATTTTTGAGGCAGCTTTGACCCTCATGTGCAGGGCAGCGAAGACCGGAAGGTGAGAGGCTACGCGCGTCGCCGAAAGCCATCGTCTCTATCTCCTTGCTGCTGCCGCAAGACCACATCAGTTGACCGATCCTTGCGAGTGCGTAAAATGTGTACACACTGATTCACAAATGAGAGGTCCACAGATGGAAGCCACAAAAGTGGGTATCCGCGAGTTCCGCGCGGACTTGGCTGAATACATTGCAGCCAGCAGCCCTGTGGCTGTGACTCGCCATGGACAGACCGTGGGCTACTTCATTCCCGTACACAGCCAGGCTGAAGCAGATTTGATGGCGCTGAAAAAGGCCAGCCAGTCACTCGACAAGCTGCTGACAGCACAGGGTGTCGATCTGGAGGACATCGTGTCCGACTTCAAGAAAGCCCGAAAGAAGACGGCCTCTGCCCACACTGCTAAGTCGAAATGAGCAGCGCGGCCATCGTTCTGGATGCCAATATCCTGATCCGCGCGGTGCTGGGCAAACGGGTCAGGGATCTGATCTATGCGCACGCTGCCAACGTCAAGTTTTTTTGCTCCTGATGTGGCGTATGCCGATGCCCGGAAGTATCTCCCTGCGCTGCTCACAAAGCGAGGTGTAGATCCGAGCCCTGCCATGCAGGTGCTTGATGTGCTCGAGCGGGTCGTTCACCCCATGGACACAGAGGTGTATGGAGGCCTGCGCCAGCAAGCGCTGCGGCGTATCGAAAAGCGTGATGCCGATGATTGGCCGGTTTTGGCGTGCGCGATAGTGCTGGGCTGTCCGGTGTGGACCGAAGATGCAGACTTCTTCGGTACTGGGGTGGCGACCTGGACGACCGATCGGATTGCACTGTTTTTGGAAAGCGCCTGACTGTCCGTTGACCTCCGAGGTCGCGACATCTGCTGCGGTTTGAAGCTTGAACGCGTGGCAGCGATCGGGGGAGTCTCAGGTGGTGTTCTCGCGACGGCTTTGCAGCGCATCTGGTTCGCGTCCGGTTTCCACCTGCTCTTGTCGTATCAGCCTCATTTCGGCCTATTCTTCGAAGCCCAGTGCCGACAACTATGTCGCCTGCATCGTCTGTGCTGATCTGAGACCTCAATAGCCGTCGCGGTGCAGATTTGATCCGTCGAATCACGGCATCAAAGCTAGCGTGAATTTCTCAGAGGGGTGGGCGATTGGTGATCGAGGCCAGTGAGCTGGTCAGATGTGAATCGGAAAGACGCTTGACGGCTCAAATGTGAGCCGATAGATCGAGCAGGACTTGGCCGGCAGCCCTTTCAGATGGGGCAGGTCCTCGCCTGGTGACATGCCTGACGTGATCCGCCCAGCCATTCGTTCGGGCCACGCTGGTGGGTATACAAGCGGTCTGGTGCGCAAAGGCAACAGGGTGGCCGGGACGTACCGAGTCTTCCGCCCGAATAGCAGTAGGCGCAGCGCTGGCAGGTTCTCAGTGTCCAACCAACGTGAGGGCCATCTGCTGGCACAGGTGCGCACGTAAGGGCACAGGTTGGGCCTCAAGGCCCCGCAAAGAGCCCAAACGGGCAAGGCAATACGCCACAAAACGTCTCATCCCTCAGCGCTAGATCAATTGGGATGGCTTGCACAGGCGAGCTTTAGACCACTGAGGCGGTGGCACCGTCGTTGGGCTGATGGGCATGCCGGTCGTTTGGTGCTGCGGTGACGATGGAGGTCAGCGCCGGTTCGCTTGCGCGCAGCTTGGCCACGTCAGGGCGGGGGCGGCGCAGGCGCGCGTCGCTAGCAAACGCCTGCTCCATGGCCTGGGCGGCACCCAGCAGGCCAAGGTCGTCCCGGAACGGTGCCACCACCTGCAGGCCGAAGGGCAGACCGCGTTCGTCCAGGCCGCAGGGCAGGCTCAGGGACGGGTGGGTGGTCAGCGTCACCAGGTAGGTCAGCGCCAGCCAGCGGTAGTAGTTGTCCTGCGGACGGCCGTCGATCTCGGCCGCGTGCGACTGCGTCCACGGGAAGGGCGACACCGGCGTGGTGGGCGACATGATTAGGTCGTAGCTGGCGAACACCTGCTGGAAGCGGCCAATGATGCGCGTCTGCTCGGCCTGCGCCCATGCGCTGTCCAGCAGGCTCATGCGGGCGCCCATTTCATAGTTGGCGCGCGGGTTGGGCCCCAGGCTGCCCGGGTCCCTTTCGTAGGTGGCGCGCATGCCGGCCACAAAGGCCTCGGCCCGCAGCACGTCGAAACAACGGTGTACTTCGCCAAGGTCGAAGCTGACCTCTTCGCAAGAGGCGAAAAGGTGGCGCATGGCATTCAGCTTCTCGCGCATGGCGCGCCGCACCACGGGGTCGACGTCGCACTGATCGAAGTCCTCGGTCCAGGCCACGCGCAGACGCGAGAGGTCGATCGGAGGTGGGTGCAGAAACGCTTGGCTGTCCAATGGGTGGCTCAGCGGATCGCCTGCGTGGGGGCCGGCGGTGGCCGCCAGCTGCAGGCAGGCGTCTTCCACGGTGCGCCCCATGGGACCTACCACCGAAATCGGTGACCAGCCCAGGGGTTTGCGCACGCTGGGCACCACACCGGGCGATGGGCGCATGCCCACCACGCCGCACTTGGCCGCCGGTATGCGCAGCGAACCGCCGGTGTCGGATCCTGTGCACAGGGGCAGCAGGTCCAGCGCCAGCGCGGCGGCCGAACCGCCTGAGGAACCGCCTGCGTTCAGACTAGGGTTGAAGGGGTTGCCGGTGGCACCCCACACCGGGTTGCGGCTATTCGCTCCCGCGCCCATCTCGGGCACGTTGGTCTTGCCGACCACGATGGCCCCGGCCCGGCGCAGCCGCGCTACCAGTTCGATATCAGCCGAAGGCACGTGGTTGCGCATGCTGGGGGTGCCCAGGGTGGACAGCAGGCCGGCGGTGGATTCCAAGTCCTTCACCCCCAGTGGCAGGCCATGCAGCAGGCCAAGTGCTTCGCCCCGCATGACCGCCTGTTCGGCGGTACGGGCCTCTTCGCGGGCGCGCTCGAAGCAGGTGGCTGTCACTGCGTTGACCAGCGGGTTGAGGCGTTCGATGCGGGCGATGCAGGCGTCCAGCAGTTCGACCGGCGAGAGCTGGCGTGCGCCGATCAGTCGGCGCAGTGCCACCGCGCTCAGTGCCGTCAGCGCGTCGGATGGGGGCATGGTCATGGTGTGAAGTCAGTCGGCCTGGATGTTGGCGCGGCGGGCAACGGCGCGCATGAGGGGCAGCTCGTTTTCGATCTGCGCAGCGGCGGCTGCGCTGTTGCCGAATCGCGGTTCGGCACCCTGGGCTAGCAACGCGGCACGGGTGTCGGCGCTGGTGACGATAGTCTCCAGCGTCTTCTCCAGTTTGGTGCGCACCGGCGCCGGCGTGCCCTTGGGCGCAACCAGGGCAAAAACGCTTGGCAAACCTCACGACCCCACCAAGAGGGTGGCCTGGCGAAGCTGGGTGTTGTCAATCAGAGGGGCAATGGCGTCGATCTGGTGGTGGTTCATGTTGAACATGAACTCGGTAGCTCGCCATTTCCAGGTCTTGAGCACATTGATCTTCCGCCGGATCTCGATAAGCGCGTCCGTCTCCTTGAGTCCGAACTGATCTGCGGTTGCCAGCAAAGCCTCAATGTTCGGTGGCAGCAGAAAAAGTGGATGTCCACCTGTTGGCTTGTCTGCGATCCCCGGAAACTGGGGCCTGAAGCCACAGCCAGGAGCCAGTTGCCACTTGCCGTTGCCTGCGTACAAGAACTCGAACTCATCGATGCTCTCTGATGCTTTACCGATCAGTCGACCAAATACCAAGCGGCACCAAATCTCTTTGGCATCGGCCGCAAAGTTTTTGCTGTACAGGCGCATTTGTGCCAGCAGCTCGGTCCAGCTGACCTGTTCGCCCGGGCGTGCCTTAAGCAGCGACCGGGCGCTCAGGTACGGAATTCGGCGTCCATCAGGATCGCGATCAAAACGAGGGCTGATCACCACTGGGCTGAAAACTGGATGCAGCAAGCGCGGCTGCACCGTGCGCAGGCCGGCGGCCAATGCCAGGGTGGTGAACAGCACCTCCGCCCGAGGCATCCAGCCTGGCTGTTCGGAGGCGAAGAACTTGGCCACGGACAGTGCGCCATCTTCGGTGACAAAGGTGCATTTGGGCTGAGGTCCACCCAGGGCCGTGAAGCCGTAGAGCATGAGCAGCAACTGGCGCAAGGTTTCCCGGTCTTCCTTGAACGCGCGAACCATGGCGCCCATGTTGTCCAGATCAACGTGGAAGGGCAGCGAAAATTTTGCGGTACGGGGATCAGCAAATGGCTGACCGGGCGTGCGTACACGAAGTGCGCCAAGGCGCGCATGGTCCGAGACAGCACACAGCGCCATTGACTCAGCATTGTGTTCGTCGGATGCGCCTAACTCGCTCAGAAGGCCACGCACCCAGGCTCGTTGAACGAGTTGTTTTCCGAATCCGCTGGGTACGGTGTCGTTCAAGGCTGTGAAAACCTGGGCGCCCCCGTCACCCGACTGCCGACACCACTGGGTCGCGTTGACCGCTTGAAGGTCTGGCGACACCATGAACCGGCGGGAGTGCCGCAGCCAGGCGGGGTCAAAGCGGAAGCTGGAGCAGTTGGTGCCCAGTTTGTTATGCAAGCGGAGGTGACCCAGTGGCTGGGCGTGTTCGCCAAGGCTGATGAGAAGTTCGTCGCTGCAGTGGATGCCAGAGCTGTCACGGGGAATGCTCAGCGACAGTTCAGCTCGCTGCGCTGGCGTGATGCCCTCGTTCATGTCGTGTCTCAAGCCGATTTGCGCACGCGCTTGGGGAGATTTTCGTCTTGATGAATCAGACCAATCTTGTCGTTGGGCGCTTCAAGAAGCTGATCAAAGTCGTCCAGCCGTTGAAGGGCTAGCAGCGCGCGAACGAATGTATGGAGACCGATGCCTGGGCTGCCAGCTTCCAACCGCTTCAGGCTGGCAAGTGAGATCCCCATGAGGGCAGCGAAAGTTGCTTGATCCAATTCACGGCGACGGCGTGCCTTGGAGATGTTGGCGCCAAGGCGTTTGAGGGAGCGGGCGACGGGCAAGGTGAGTTGAACGGTCATGAAAGGTACTCGCTATATGAGGAGTACCAATTGTTTGGATCACGACCTGCGGTCCTAACGCGATTCTGGGCAACTGCGTACAAAAATCTGACGAGAGGTTGAGTCCCGCAAAAGTGTTGCGGGACTTTTCAGTTATTGGTTCTGGTCTTCCATTCGCTCAGTTCGAGCGCGAAGTAGCTAAAACCTGCAATGTCACCGTCTCAAATGAGCCTCGGAAAATAAGGTTCGCGTCGTCGGGTAGTCGGTCTTGACACATGCCAAACACCGCCCCGAGGTAAACAGGAAAGCATCAAGGCAGCTGTTGCGCCTTGAACACCAGGTGGGTCCCTGCCCCCGCGCGCACCAGCCAGCTTCCAGGATCGGTAGCGATCACAGTGGCATTGCCTGACACTAGGATCGGCGCACTGGCATAGCGGCTTCGAGGCAAGCGCCAAGTCAATTCGTTCAGGCTCTGCGGGTGGTCGGCGGTGAAGCTGACGACGCCGGTGGAGACATCCTGGCTTTCGCTCCAGCTGACACGGTCGCGGTGGGTCATGAAGTCCGCGAGCCTGGGCATGGTGTACCAGGCCAGCCGACCGGCTTGGCGCTGCGTGCGGGCGTAGCCGAGCATATCGCTGAGCACGTCAAACCAGGCGTCAGCGCCAGGCGGGTGGGCGTACACCATGCGCGAGGTGTTTTGTGCGATGTTGAAGTCCATGAGGTCGCGGTACCACTGGGTGACGTCGGCTTTGGGCACCTGATAGGCCTGGAACTCTTCGTAAGTGGCGTACAGGCCTTGG
>DASUIO010000046.1:0-2558 GCA_036279755.1 Polaromonas sp.
CCATGCAGCTTGAAAGGGCTGCCGTCGGGCGCGGTGTAACTGCGGTCGCCATTCAGGCCGCGGGTGAAGGTCTTGCCGCCCTTGGTGACCTGCTCGGTCAGCGTGCCTTTCAGGATGCCGAGCCAGTTGCGGTAGGCCAGCACCTTGTCCTGCGCGTCCACCACGGCCACTGAATCCTCCAGGTCCAGGATGGTGGACAGGGCGGCTTCCAGCACCACGTCGCTGACGCCGGCGGCATCGCTCTGGCCGATGGAAGTGTTGCGGTCGATCTGGATGTCGATGTGGATGCCGTTGTTGCGCAGCAGCACCGACGACGGCGCGGCGGGATCGCCCCGGTAGCCGATGAACTCGCCGCTGTTCTTCAGGCCGCTCGACGAGCCGTTGTTCAGGCGCACCACCAGCTTGCCGCCCTCGACCCGGTAGCCGGTCGCATCGCTGTGGGAGCCGCCGGCCAACGGCGCGGCGCTGTCGAGAAACTGGCGCGCGAAGGCGATGACCTTGGCGCCGCGCACCGGGTTGTAGCCCATTCCGGTTTCCGCGCCTTCCTCGTGCGGGATCACATCGGTGCCGTAAAGCGCGTCGTAGAGCGAGCCCCAGCGCGCGTTGGCGGCGTTCAGCGCATAGCGGGCGTTGAGGATGGGCACCACCAGCTGCGGGCCGGCCTGCAGCGCCAGTTCGGCGTCCACGTTGGTGGTGGTGCAGCGCACGTCGGCGGGCGGCGGCACCAGATAGCCTATTTTTTCGAGGAAAGCCCGGTAAGCGGGCATATCCTGAATCGGGCCGGGGTGGGCACGGTGCCAGCCGTCCAGCTCGGTCTGCAGGCGGTCGCGCTCGGCCAGCAGGGCGATGTTTTTCGGCGCGAGATCGGCCACGATGGCGTCAAAGCCTTTCCAGAAGTCCTCACTGGCCACGCCGGTGCCGGGCAGCACCTGGTCGTCGATAAAGCGGTAGAGTTCGGTAGCCACCTGAAGGCGGTGGCTGCTCGTACGTGCCGTGTGGGGTTCGGTCATGGGTTTGGTTTCCTTTAAAAAATAAACTAAAAAATGGAATAGAGGGGCTGGTGGCTGAATCAGCCCGGCGTCTTGAAAAAATAATAAAGGCTTAGCGCCCCGCCCACGGCAATCACCACGCGGCGCAGCCACGGGCCCTGAATCTTGCGCGCCAGGCGTGCGCCCAGGTAGCCGCCCGCGCTGGCAGTCAGCAGCATCACCAGCGCGTGCGGCCAGCTCACGGCGCCTGCGGCAATGAAGGTGACGACCGTGACGCTGTAAATCACCGCAGACAGCAGGTTTTTCAGCGCGTTGATGTGCTGCACATTCTCATGCCCGCCTATGGCCAGACTTGCCATCATCAAAATGCCCATGCCTGCGCCAAAAAAGCCGCCATAGATGGACACCAGCAACTGCACCAGCCAGCCGACGGGGGAGCCCGTGCCGTGGTGCCCATCAGGGACCGGCACAGGCTTGACCGTGCCGCTGCGATGGCGCATCCGCTTCAAGGCGGCAGAAAGCTGCGGGCTGAAGGCAAACAGCAGCGTGGCAAACGCCAGCAGCCAGGGAATCAGCGCTGAAAATCGCGCATCACCTGCCGCCAGCAACAGCCGCCCGCCCGCGATGCCGCCCAGCAGCGAGGCCAGGCCCATGGGAAGGAGGTAGCGCTGGTAGCGCGACAGCTCCCGCCGATAAGCCCAGGCGCCGGTGAGGCTGCCTGGCCACAGCGCCACTGAATTGCTGGCGTTGGCCACCACGGGTGGCACGCCCACGGCCAGCAGCGCAGGGAATGAGAAAAACGTGCCGCCCCCGGCGACCGAGTTGGCCGCGCCGGCAGCAAACCCGCCAGCGCCAATCATCAGCACGTCAAGGGCCGTCATGCAGGCGCGCCTTGGCCGAGACCCGGCAGCGAAAGCACATCGCGCAGGTTGCTGCCGGTGTAAACCGGTTGCGTGCCCAGCTCTTCAAAGGGCAACTGGTAGCGGTTCACCCAGAAGGTTTGATAGCCGAACCAGGTGGCGGCCAGGGCGTCCCAGCTGTTGCAACTCACAAACGCAATTTGCCGCGCCTCTAGCCCGGTGGCCTGCAGGCCCAGCGCGTAGGCATCGGGATGGGTTTTGTATTTGCGGATGCCGTCGACGCTGATGACGTGGTCCAGCAGGCCCTCCAGCCCGGCGGACTTGACCGCCACGGCCAGCATGGCCGGGTCGCCATTGGACAGTATGCCGGTGACGATGCCGCGCGCTTTCAGGGCCTGCAGCACGTCCTTGTTTTCAGGAAACGCCGACAAATGCCGGTACTGGTTCATGAGCTTTTCCTCGCGCTCGGTGCTCAGGTCCAGCCCAAGGCGCTTGCAGGCGTAGCGCAGGCCGGCGCGCGTCAGCTCCAAAAAAGGCTGGTAGTGCGCGCCATCGTTGCTGGTGGTGACCAGGCGCGTGTACTCGATCTGCTTGTCGCGCCACAGCACGCCCAAGGCCTGGCCGTGGCCGGGAAACAGCTGCTCTGCCAGAAGGCCCACGCTGTACACGTCAAACAGCGTTCCGTAGGCATCAAACAGCACGGCGCGAA
>DASUIO010000047.1:0-8720 GCA_036279755.1 Polaromonas sp.
TTACCCGCTGGTCACACATGGCATGGTTCGATCGCGACGTGCTGAGCGCCGACACCATTTTGGCCAACTCTCAAGGGACTTCAGACCGCTTGCGACATTGGGTCGGCCGGCCTGCCGATGAAATCATATACCCTGGCGTCAGCCAGGAGTTCCACCCACTGGACACTGCAGAACGACTGGCTGCCATGGGTGAACTAACCTCACTGGGAATTATTCCTCCATATATATTGGCCGTATCAACGCTGGAACCAAGAAAAAACATTGGCTCACTCGTAGAAGCGTTTGTGAATCTTAAAAAGCGCGGCGAGCTGGCTCAGCACAAGCTGGTACTGGTTGGAGCTCGAGGATGGCAGAACGAAACGCTAGCCCACAATATCGAGAACAATTCCGAATATGGCATTGTCTTGCCCGGCTACGTTCCGGAAAAACTCATGCCTGGGGTATTCGCCCTGGCCGATGTGCTGGTTATGCCGTCCCTGTACGAAGGTTTTGGCATGCCTGTGCAGGAAGCACGGGCAGTCGGTACGCCGGTGATTGTGTCTGAGCTTCCCGAACTGAAGGAAGCAGCAGCCGGTCAGGCACTCGTAGTATCCCCTAGTTCCGAAGAAATCGAAAAAGCACTATTAAAAATATTGAAAAACCCAATCGAAAACCGCCTAAACACCACTAATGAAATTCAACACTGGAGCATATCGGCCCAACACATGAAAGAAGCTCTGACACAGCAAGCAAGAAAACCACCAGAAAAATTAGCTGATCGCACTCCACCCAATAAACAACAAAGATAACCATCCACTCAAACTCCTTTGACACCAAAGACTCGCACCTAAAACCCCGCACCAGAAAAGGACATTCAAATTGATTTATTTAAATGCCCGATTCTTGACGCAACCCATGACCGGTGTGCAACGTTACGCACTGGAGATCAGCAAGCAGCTATACAGACTGCTACCTCATATCAAATTTTTAGCCCCGAAAAACATCATTCAACATGAGGCGGCTCTCGCCCTCGGCGTCGAGACAATTGGGACTCGCCAAGGGCATGCATGGGAGCAAATCGACCTGCCTTTATTCCTGAAGCAGAAAGGCTCCCCGCTTCTGGTTAACCTGGCCAATACGGCCCCGCTGCTCTATCCGAACAAGGCAATCACTCTCCACGACGTAGCTTTCGAGCGCTTTCCTGAAAATTTCACCTGGAAGTTCCGCCTCGCCTATCAGCTGGCCACGCCGCGCATCTTGAAAAGTTCACGCAAGATCATGACGGTGAGCGAGTTTTCCAAGAGTGAAATCTGCAAAGTCTACGGAACCCCACCGAGCAAAGTCGCCGTCATTCCCAATGCCGTATCGGCGGAATTTCACAGAGCTTCTGCGCCTGCCACAGAACGCTATCTCCTGGCAGTCTCCTCGCTAAACCGGCAGAAGAACTTTCACGGACTGGTCGAGGCTTTCGGCCAGCTGACACAGAACACCCACAAGCTCTACATCGTCGGTTCACTGAACAATAACTTTGCCGATCCTGGACTGGTACGCAAAATCGAGTCGGACCCCCGAATCGAGCTGTTGGGCAGAGTCTCCGACGAGGATCTGGTCACGCTGTACAGCGGGGCTGACGCCTTCATATTCCCGTCATTCTATGAGGGATTTGGCCTTCCGCCACTCGAAGCTCAAGCCTGCGGGTGCCCAGTTATCGCTTCGAACACGGCCAGTCTTCCGGAAGTCTGCCGGGACTCCGCCCTTTACTGCTCACCGTACGACACCAACGACATCGCCGAAAAAATACAACTCCTCATTTCCAAACCCGAGCTAGCTGAAGATTTGAAAGAAAAAGGTTTCGCCAATTTCATGCGCTACAGCTGGGAGGACTCCGCCATGCAGCTTGCTCAGGTATTAAGGGGGCTCCAATGAAGGTCGCAATTGTTCACTACTGGTGGCTCAGCAATCGTGGCGGAGAGGCCGTTTGTTCGGCACTCGTCGAGCTTTTCCCGGAAGCAGACCTATTCATTCATGTCTGCAATGAAGAGGTTGTGCGCCAGGCACTCCCCAAGAACTTCTCGGGACACATCCGCACCACCTTTATCTCTCGCCTGCCAGGGGCGAAGAAGCATTACCAGAAGTATCTGCCCTTGATGCCGCTCGCCCTCGAGCAGCTGGACCTCACCGAGTACGATCTGGTTCTCAGCAGCGAGTCCGGTCCGGCCAAGGGCGTCATCACCCGCCCCGACGCCCTGCATATCTGCTATTGCCACTCGCCCATGCGCTACGTGTGGGACATGTATCACCAGTACCTAGCCGGCGCCGGAAAGGTCATCCAGGCACTGTTCCCCCTGGTTGCCCACCGGTTGCGGATGTGGGATCGGCTGTCGGCCGACCGCGTGGACTACTTCATCGCCAACTCCAGCTTCATCGCCTCGCGCATCCGCAAGGTCTACCGGCGCGAATCCAAGGTCATCTTTCCGCCGGTCAATACCACCGAGTTCAGCCCCGAGGCCGAACGCGGCGATTTCTACCTGTGCCTCGGGCAGTTGGTGGCCTACAAGCGCGCGGACCTGGCCGTCGAGGCCTTCAACCGGCTGGGGCTGCCGCTGGTCGTGGTCGGTGAAGGCGAGCTGTTCGACAGCCTGAAGGCGAAAGCCAGGCCGAATGTGAAGCTGATGGGACGCCAGCCTTTCCCGGTCATCAAGGATCTGCTGCAGCGTTGCCGAGGCCTGATCTTCCCGGGCATGGAGGACTTCGGCATTGTCCCGGTCGAGGCCATGGCGGCGGGCGCTCCGGTTATCGCCTACGGCAAAGGAGGAGCCTTGGAGACCGTCATCCACGGTCTGACGGGCATCCTCTTCCACGAACAGACCGTGGACGCCTTGATGCAAGCCGTGCAGCAACTGGAAAGCGGCGTCTTCACGTTCGCCCCGTCGATTCTGCATGAACATGCCGCCACTTTCGACAAAGGCATTTTCAAGCAGCGGATCAAGGCTTTCATCGACAAGACGCTGGCCACCCCCCTGCCCAATCCCACTACCGCTCCCGTCCCCATCAGCAGTCTCTCTTCCCTCACCGCCGAATAATGAATAGAGGAAGATCGCCATGCTTCACCCAGTCATCATCGCGGGGGGCAACGGCTCGCGGCTGTGGCCCCTGTCGCGCCAGCTCAATCCCAAACAATTCCTGCCACTGGCCGATGCCGGACACTCCATGCTGCAGGCCACCATCCAGCGCCTGAAGGGGCTGGACGTCGGCTTGCCGCGGCTGATCTGCAACGAGCAGCACCGCTTCCTCGCTGCCGAGCAGCTGCGCCAGCTGGGCATGGAGAAGGCGAACATCCTGCTCGAACCGGTCGGCCGCAATACCGCGCCGGCGATTGCCCTGGCGGCGCTACAAGCCGTCGAAGAGACGGACGATCCGATCCTGCTGGTACTGGCGGCGGATCACCTGATCCAGGACGTGCCACTCTTCCATGCCAGCATCCACACCGCTCTGCCGCTGGCCGTCGATGGCAAGCTGGTGACCTTCGGCATCGTGCCGACCCATGCGGAAACCGGCTACGGCTACATCGAACAGGGCGAGCCCTTGGGCACGGGTGGGTTTGCGGTCAACCGCTTCGTCGAGAAGCCCGACCTGGCCACCGCCCAGGACTATCTGGCCAACGGCCACTACTTCTGGAACAGCGGCATGTTCATGTTTCGCGCCAGCCGATACCTGCAGGAGCTGGAGCGCTTCCAGCCGCTGATCCTCGCCGCGTGCCGCGCGGCGCTGGCCGGCGGGCAGCGGGACCTGAATTTCACCCGCGTTGATGCCGATGCCTTCACGGCCTGTCCGGAAGACTCTATCGACTACGCGGTGATGGAGAAGACCGCCGACGCGGCGATGGTGCCGCTGGATGCCGGCTGGAGCGACATCGGCTCCTGGTCGGCGCTGTGGGACGTCCACGCCAAGGATACCGAAGGCAACGTGTTCAAGGGCGATGTCCTCGGCCAGGAGACGCGCAACACCTATGTGCACGCCGACAGCCGTCTGGTGACCAGCGTGGGGGTCGAGGATCTGGTGATCGTCGAAACCAGGGACGCCGTGCTGGTGGCGCACAAGGACAAGGTGCAGGACGTCAAGGCGATCGTCGAGCGGCTCAAAAAGGACGGGCGCAAAGAGCACATCAACCACCGTGAGGTCTACCGCCCCTGGGGCATGTACGACTCCATCGACAACGGCCACCGCTATCAGGTCAAGCACATCACCGTGCAGCCTGGCGCCAAGCTGTCGGTGCAGATGCACCACCACCGCGCCGAGCACTGGATCGTGGTCTGCGGCACCGCGAAGGTTACCAACGGCGAACAGAGCTACCTCGTGACCGAAAACCAGTCCACCTACATTCCCATCGGCCAGGTCCATGCCCTGGAAAACCCGGGCGTCATCCCGCTGGAACTGATCGAGGTGCAATCGGGCTCGTACCTGGGCGAGGACGACATCGTGCGCCTCGAAGACAAGTACGGGCGGGTGTGATCCGCCATTCGGCCCCGTCATCGACACCTGAAATCCGGTCCAGCGACCCTACCTACACTTGGGGGTTTACGATGAGCTGCGCGGTCATTTTTGGAGGTTCTGGCTTTATTGGCGTCTTCTTCGCCAAACACCTGCTCGCCGGTGGTGGGTATGAAAAAGTCTATCTGTTCGACAAGGAGCAGGTGGCCGAGAAACCGTTTCCCTATCGTGCCCGGCTGGTCAGGGAGTCCACCGGCATCATTGAGATCAAGGGGGATGTGCGCCAGGAGATCAGCTGGATACCAACGGAGAAGGTCTCCTTGGTGGCCAACTTTGCGGCGGTCCATCGCGAGCCGGGGCACGAAAGTTTCGAATACTACGAAACCAATCTGCTGGGCGCCGAAAACGTCTGTGCCTGGGCTGAGCGCATAGGCTGCAACGAGATGATCTTCACCAGCTCCATCTCGCCCTACGGCCCGTGCGAGCAGTCCAAGGACGAGCGTTCGCTGCCGACTCCCGCGACGGCCTATGGCGGCTCCAAGCTGGTCGCGGAAAAGATCCACCAGGCTTGGCTGGCGGCTGACCAGGCGCAGCGACACCTGGTCATCGTCCGTCCCGGCGTGGTCTTCGGCCCCGGCGAAGGCGGCAATGTCTCCCGCCTGGTGAAGGCGGTGATCCGGCGCTACTTCTTTTACATGGGCAATCGCGATACCCGCAAGGCCGGCACCTATGTCAAGGAACTGTGCCGGGCCATGTTCTGGGTCCTGCAGCGACAGAAGGAGCAGGGGCAGCACTTCACCCTGTTCAACATGTCCATGAACCCCGGCCCCTCGATCCAGGAATATGTCGATACGGTCTGCCAGGTGGCAGGCATTCGGCGCAAGGTACCGGCCATCCCCTACCCGCTTCTGCTGGGTACTGCGTACGCCATCGAACTGATCGCCCGCCCGTTCGGTATCCGGCATCCGTTCAGCCCTGTCCGCATTCGCAAACTGGTGCACTCGAACAACATCCAACCTGGCTACTTGGTCGAGCATGGCTATCCTTACCAGTACACCTTGGATTCGGCATTGGCCGACTGGAAGTCCGACGCCCCTGAGGAGTGGCGCTAACTATTCGGATGCCATGTAAGCGCCAAAGAGCGCTGAGGTGCGCAGAGGAACAGATGGCGGAACTGCAGAGATACTTTCCTTGCGGACCAGCTCGGCCATGGATAGGTTCAATGGCGGAAGCTACCTCTCTTGCAGACGCTTTTCATGCAAGTGAATAGCGAAGCGTTGCACTGCTCTTTCCGTCCCTTTGGTTCAGCCTGGAAAAATTCGAGCAGACGAGAAACACCCTAACGCCGTGGATGGAAAGCAGACAAAAACGGCTAAATTCATATAAAAACACGCTGAGAGAGGGCTATAAAAACATGGCAGACATCATACTATTCGGCAGCGGGCAATTTGCAGAAGTGGCCGCAGCTTACATCGAGCGCGATACCAACCACAACATCGTGGCATTCACACTCGACGAGGACCACATCGACGAACCCGTCTTCCAGGGCAAACCGGTGGTGCCATTCGAAACACTTGAACAACACTATCCGCCAGATAAATTTGAACTGTTTTTGCCGCTCAGCTACAAGAAAATGAATCGCTACCGCGAGGAGCACTACCTCAATGCCAAGGCCCGCGGCTACCGTTTCATTACCTATATTTCACCCCACGCCCGCATTCACCGCCATACAAAAATCGGCGAAAACTGCATGATCCTGGATGATAACGTTATCCAGCCCTACGTGGAAATTGGCAACAACTGCATCCTATGGTCAGGCAATCACATCGGCCACCATACCAAAATCCGCGACAACGTATTCATTGCGTCACACGCCGTGGTATCCGGCGCGGTGGAAATCGGCAACAACTGTTTTCTTGGCGTGAACTGCACCATCCGCGACAACATCAATATCGCCCCGTACTGCCTGATTGGGGCCGGCGCCGTCATCCTGAGTTCCACCAAGGAAAAGCAGCTTTTCATCGGACCGAAATCAACCGCTGCGGACATCAGCACCGACGACCTGAAAAACATCTGAGGAAAATAGAAAAAGTGGGCAGACCAATCTACCCACTTTTTTATCCTGGCCGCAAAAAACTGGGCGCCGGCAAAAACCGAGTGCAACACCTGATCTTTCCACGGTGTTGCACTCAGCTTTTTCGCCCGCCTTGCACGATATGCTTGAATGGCTCGCGCAAATACCGAATCACTCCTGATCAGGCTTGTAGAAACGGCCATTCGGGTTGTACCAGTCCTCCATCGAGGCCGGAACCCTGGCATTGAAACCGAAAAGCTGACGCATTCTGGGCGAGAGGCTTTCCGCGTAATCCTTACTCAGGAACCTAGGATAGTCGAGTTGCTGCTTGTGATAGGGCTTAGTGAATAGACAGGTCATCCCAACGCGGAATTTTTCGGTACGATTGACGCCGGCCCGATGAAAAATATCGCCATCATATAGAATTATCGATCCTTGCCCAGCACACACCGGCTTGCCGTGTGCGCGAATGAAACTCTCCGGAGGGAAATCACGAGCTCTATGGGTTCCCAGCAGAACCTCGGTTGCACCATTTTCAGCGGTGAACTCGTCAAGCATCACCATGGCAATGGCCATCTGACGATCTCCCCCGCCAACATAGCTGCGAAGGTCACGATGCCACTTTTGCCCATGCTCATAAGCTCCCATCTTGGCAGGTGCGTTGATAGCTGCACCGATGGAGTTCAGGATGTAGGGCTTCCCCCCGAAGTATTCGGTCAGGTACTCATGCAGATAATCTGCCTCCAGGAATTCGTGGATATGGTCATGCCTTCCGCAGACATGGTGGGCCCCCCACTGGGCAGCCTCCCCAATACCCGCCGCCACCTGTAATCCTCTATTTTTCTTGTAGTACTCAAACACATCTTCCTTCATCGCCTCGCAACTAGCCGGAGGAATAATATTTTCCAGCAGCACGCAGCCATTAACATTCATATTGTAAGAAAAATCTTTCAATGCCATGCCATTCGAGAGAACTTCGAGAGTACCCATCTTCCTCACTCCATGTCGCCCTAGATGTGCCAACTAGTGGGTGATACTTATTTCACCAAAGGTCGCATAGCGGCCGAAAAATGGCCTTTGCAAATACACTCAACAACCCGCAAATGCCTATTTAAAACCTAGACACTGAATAAGCAGCTGTCCACCAGCAGCTCCGGCCATTTTTCCCAGTCACGCGGTACGATTCTTCTGCCGCAGCCGCGCTGCCGGGCCATCAGGACACCTCTAAAAACGCGCATCCAGACTGAGCCAGAGAGCGGCAAGTGCAGCACCGGGCATCCGAGCAGCGGGGTAAGTGCCCGCAGGGCCGGTCGCGATTCGCAACCGGCGATCTGGCTCAGGCCATTTCCAGCATGCTCGACATTCGCTTGAGGCTGTAGACCGCCGACTTGACCACCAGACCAAGCGCCGCCCGGACCAGGCCAATGCTCCGGACCATCGTGCCGCCCATCTGGCCGAAGCTGGCAAAGACATGTTCGCCCCGAGCCTGGGAACCGGCTATGTGGAGCTCCATTTGCTTATCGGGCAGGTTGAGCAGCTGCTGGAGCACCAGCAGACGCGTCGTCGGATAGAGCAGCCGACCGCCCTTGGCATGACAGGGGCGAGGAGCCCAGCGGTCGATCCCGACGGTCCAAAGTCTACTTGCTTGTCCAGCAGCGCCAGTGGCTCACCCCGGCTGCCCTTGGCTTCGCGCTCATCGTCGGCAAACAGACTGAACATGGGCGGGCTCCGGGGGATCAACAGGCAGACGATTTTATCCGGCGGTCGGGCTGGCTTTTAGAGGCGCCCCTTCGGGGCAGGAAATTGAATCCGGAGGGGGTGAAATGGCCCCACTTCGGCCTCACTGAGACGGATGGATCCAAGATCGTGGGCTATTTCAGAACATCCCGAAAGCAGACCATCTGGATCACACAACCATGAATTCCACTAAAGAAAATCTCTCGAACAAAAAACACAATTATATATTCCGCACTCTACTCGGCACTGCGACACTATTGAGCATCTCTACACTAATTACCGTAGCAATTAACCCAACCTGGGCCCAATTGTATTTTGCACAGCCAAAACATCTGGAGTCACCTTGGGGAGTTAGTTCATCAGCGAGCGCCCTCAAGAACCATACCGAGTGGCTCCCCAAAATGGCCGCCGCAGGCATTACCACTGCTCGCCTGTTTCC
>DASUIO010000048.1:0-2290 GCA_036279755.1 Polaromonas sp.
GAAGCCTTTAGGGGACCTCCTTGAACACAGCCTTGACGGCCTCTGCACCGCTTTGCAGCAAGACCTTTTGGGGGTCTGGCGCGCAGCGGTGCGCAGTCACTGGTCACCCTGACGCCATCGCTTCCCGACACGAACGTCAGAGACTGCGTCAGAAAACAAAAAAAGCGGCCTTTTGACGGGCCGCTTTTTTGTTGACTCCCTGCTAAGCTGTTGATTAACAAGGAGATTTTCTGGTGGCCTGGGGCGGAATCGAACCACCGACACAAGGATTTTCAATCCTCTGCTCTACCGACTGAGCTACCGGGCCTGAGCCGCAGATTATATATCAGCCGCAACCGCACCCGGGCGATGGCGGGCCGAATATTCAACCGCCGCGCTTGCCGCGCGTGAGATCCACGCCGAGTTGCTTTAACTTGCGGTACAGATGGGTGCGCTCCAGGCCGGTCTTTTCGGCCACTCGGGTCATGGAGCCACCTTCCTTGACGAGGTGAAACTCAAAATAGGCTTTTTCAAACTCGTCACGCGCATCGCGCAGCGGCTTTTCAAGCAAAAAACTCTGCGTGGCCTGGGGGCCCAGATCGACGGGTGCGGGCAGTATGCCGCCTGTCATGACGGCCTCCATGGTGATTTCACTCGAATGGAAAGCGGCGTTCAGCATGACGGGCTTGCGGGCGACTGTTTTGGTCAGGCCTTGTTCCACAGCCTTGAGCAGCTTTTGCAGGGTAATGGGTTTTTCAAGAAACGCCAGGGCGCCGATTTTGGTGGCCTCAACCGCGGTGTCTATCGTGGCATGGCCGCTCATCATGATGACGGGCATGGTGAGCAGGCCGCCGGACGACCACTCTTTGAGCAACGTTACACCGTCGGTGTCGGGCATCCAGATATCGAGCAGCACCAGATCTGGCCTGGCGCGAATGCGGGCGGCGCGGGCTTGCGCGGCGTTTTCAGCCAGCTCGATCTGATGCCCTTCGTCATTGAGGATTTCCGAGAGAAGGTCGCGTATGCCCAGTTCGTCATCGACCACCAGAATATTTGCCATGATTGAATTGCTGCCCTGCCAGTTGTTGCGGATGCGAAAGGAGTTACTGCGTGAATTGCCGGGTGTGTTGTTACGCCACAACTGTGAATGATAACGATACTTGCGCGCCTCGCACGTGACCGTCGACCACGCGGTTCGAAATATCGATGCGTGCGCCGTGTTCGTCGGCGATTTTCTTGACCACCGCCAGCCCCAGTCCCGTGCCTTTGGCCTTGGTGGTGACGTAGGGTTCAAAGGCCCGTTGCAGGATGTGCTCGGGAAAACCGACGCCATTGTCGCGCACGCTCAGCCGCACGCGCCGGGAGGCCTCCAGGTACTCGGTTTTGACGGTGATGCGGCCATTGTCCTTGCCTTCTTGCGCATCCTGCGCGTTTTGCAGCAGGTTGTGAACGACCTGGCGCAACTGGTGGGCATCGCCCCGAATCGGTGGGGTACGGGGGTCGAGCTCGGCGGTGATGGGCGCCACGGCGTTGTCGCTGGCGTAGAGCTGCATCACTTCGGTGATCAGCGTGTTGAGATCCACCGGCTTGAGCTCGGCAGCGGGCAGTCGGGCGTAGTCGCGAAATTCGTTAACGAGCCGCTTCAGGGCATCGACCTGGTCGACGATGGTTTTGACGGACTTGGTAAGCAGCGCCTGCTCGGGCTCGCCCACTTTGCCGGTGAGCTTCATCTCCAGGCGCTCGGCCGACAGCTGAATCGGGGTGAGCGGGTTCTTGATTTCGTGTGCCAGCCGGCGCGCCACTTCGGCCCAAGCCTGGGCCCGCTGGGCTGACACCATTTCAGAGATGTCGTCAAACACCAGCAGGAACTCCTCGGTGCCCGGCATTTTAGCGCCGCGCGCAATCAGCGTGATGGCGTTGGCGGGTGCGCCGTGCTCAGCAGCATGGAGCTTAAACGACTGCTGCCAGTGCTCAGGCCCCTGCAGTGCGTTGTCGCTGAGGGTATCGGCAAACCGGGCCAGGACCTCCCTGGCAAACAGCTCCAGGCCGGGCACTTCGCCAAGCGACTTGCCTTGGTAGCCGGCCAGCGGAGCGCGCAGGATGCGTGTTGCGCCCGGATTGCTGGACTGGATATGACCCCGCACATCGAGCACGATGACACCGGCGGTGAGGTTGTCCAGGATGGTTTGCAGGTTGGCGCGCGCGGCGTCCACCTGGCTCATGCTTTGCTGCACCGCCGAGCGGGCATCGGCAAGCTGCTGCGTCATGTCGGCAAACGAACGGGTCAGTCCGCCCAGCTCGTCTTTGCCCA
>DASUIO010000049.1:0-2350 GCA_036279755.1 Polaromonas sp.
CACTTGCAATGCTTCCGCTGGGCAGAATTCTTCGCCTTTTGTAGCGAAGCCCACGATTATTACCAAAGGAAATGGTCGTGTCAACCACTCTTTGTAAAAATAATTCGTTATTGCAGTAAAAAGACCCCAGAGCGGGCCGCAAGGGCCTACCCCTTCGACTTCAAGTCACAACCGCCATACAACGAAACCAGCCAAAAATTATTAGCAAAATCAGCTCTTAACCCAACAGGAGAGAGTATAAACAGCTATCAAAAACATAGCAAATGAACTCCTCAGCTTTTGCCCGCGGGCGGCCGGGCAGGCGGCATCGCGCGGGTTCACTTCAAGCCGGCACCTCAGTCGGGCAAGCGGAGGTATTGGCTGCAAAGCGCAAGAAAAGCGTCCAGCTGGGGATCAAGCCCATTTTCCTGCTGCAGCAGGGCAGCCACTTCAGGCGCCACAAGCCGGGCCAGTGCCGCATCGAGGAAGAGCAGCCGGGAGCGCCGAGCCAGCACATCTTCCACGCAACGCGCGTACTCATAGCGGGCGGCAAAGCGCACCATCGCTTCTGTCAGGCCACCACCCAGTTCACGACCAGCACCCGGCAAGGCGTGAACGGCGCCGGCCTCGCTTCCATAAAGATGAATGCCCGGCGAATCGCTGATTCTGGGGGCCGAATCCTGAGCGCCGACCAACTTCAATTGATCTGTCGCTATTCCCTTATGCGCCGGAAGCAAGCCCGCAGTGAAGCAATGGTCCAGAACGTCCTCGGCCAGCTTGACCGGCGGCCGATTGCTCGGGTTTTCCCTTTTCCGGGCTCTCGCTGTGAGTCGTTTCCGCGGGTTTCGGTATAGAGTGGCTGGAAATTTTCAATTCCCGTTCGCGTGAACTGCCCCTGAAACACCATGACTTATCTGCTCGCCCTTGACCAGGGAACCTCCAGCTCCCGAAGCATTGTGTTTGACGAACGGGGCCGCGTCGTGGCCATGGCCCAGCAGGAACTGCCCCAGATTTATCCCCAACCGGGCTGGGTCGAACACGACCCGATGGAAATCTGGCGTACGCAGCTGGCCACTGCACGGCAGGCACTGGACCAGGCCGGACTGAAAGCCAGCGACATCCGCGCGCTGGGCATCACCAACCAGCGCGAAACCACGGTGGTCTGGAACCGCAAGACCGGCCAGCCCATCCACCACGCCATCGTCTGGCAGGACCGGCGCGCCGAAGCCACCTGCGCGCAGCTGCGCGACCAAGGTAAAGAAACGCTGATCCAGTCCAAAACCGGCTTGCCGATCGATGCCTATTTTTCGGGTACCAAGCTCAAGTGGCTGCTCGACCACGTCCCCGGCGCGCGCGCGCAAGCCGAACGCGGTGAACTGGCTTTTGGCACCATCGACAGCTGGCTGATGTGGCAACTCACCGGCGGCACGCTGCACGCCACCGACGTCAGCAACGCGTCGCGTACCCTGTTGCTCAATGTGCACTCCAACCAGTGGGATGCCGAGCTGCTGGACTTGCTGGGTATTCCCGCATCGCTCATGCCCCAAGTGCTGCCGTCCAGCGCGCACTACGGCGAGGTTCGGCCCGAGTTGCTGGGCCACGCTATTGCAATTGGCGGCGTTGCCGGTGACCAGCAAAGTGCGCTGTTCGGGCAAGCCTGCTTCACCGCAGGCATGGCTAAAAACACCTATGGCACCGGCTGCTTCATGCTGATGCACACCGGCACGCAATTCCAGACCTCGCACAACGGCCTGCTCACCACCAGTGCGGCGCAGACCACGGCACAGACCGAATTTGCCATTGAAGGCAGCGTGTTTGTCGGCGGCGCGGTGGTCCAGTGGCTGCGCGACGGCCTGCACGCCATCCGGGGCATTGGCGAGGTGGAGGCGCTGGCGCAAAGCGTTCCCGACTCCGGCGGCGTGATGGTGGTGCCCGCGTTCACCGGCCTGGGCGCGCCCTACTGGAAGCCGGACGCCCGTGGCACCATCACCGGGCTGACGCGTGGCACAACAGTGGCCCACATTGCGCGGGCCGCCCTGGAAAGCATTGCCTACCAGAGCGCTGCCTTGCTGCAAGCCATGAGCCGCGATGCTGTCAGCGCCGGTGCAGCGCCCGTGGCCGAGCTACGGGTCGATGGCGGGGCTTGCGTGAACGATTTGCTGATGCAGTTCCAGGCCGACTTGCTGGGCATTCCGGTCGTGCGGCCGGCCGTGATCGAAACCACCGCGCTGGGCGCGGCCTACCTGGCCGGACTCTCAACGGGCGTGTACCGCAGCACCGCCGAACTCTCCGGCCTTTGGCGCGCCGAACGGACGTTTCTGCCCACGCTGAGCACCGAGCGCGCAGCCGCCCTGATGATGCAGTGGGAACA
>DASUIO010000050.1:0-2886 GCA_036279755.1 Polaromonas sp.
GATGTGTACGGCGTGATTTATGCACTGGAGTCTGAGGGCTTCAGCTACGCCGAGGTCAAAGCCGCAGCCGACGACCTGCGTCAGCAGTTTCTCCGGGTTCCCGACGTGGCCAAGGTCGAGTTGTTCGGCGTGCAGGATGAAAAGCTTTACATCGAGATTTCACAGAAACGCCTGGCCCAGCTGGGACTGGACCTGAACGCGGTGCTGGCCCAGCTGACCCAGCAAAACGCGGTGGAATCGGCGGGTGCCGTGCAGACGCCGGGTGATGTGGTGCAGGTGCGCGTGGCCGGGGCCTTCAATGCGGTCGCGGACCTCAAGGCGATGCCGATTCGCGGCACCGGCTATGGCGTTGGCACCAGTGCCGCGAGCAGCCAACTGCGGCTGGGTGATATTGCCGAGGTACGGCGTGGCTATGTCGATCCGCCAGCGGTGAAGGTCCGCCATAACGGCAAGGAGGTGATTGCGTTGGGCTTGTCGATGGCCAAGGGCGGTGACATCATCGTGCTCGGCAAGGCGCTGATGGCTGCCAGCGAGCGCATCGGCGCCTCGCTACCGGCTGGCATGAAGCTGGTGCAAATTCAGGACCAGCCCAAGACGGTGGCCACCTCGGTCAACGAGTTCATCGAGGTGCTGATTGAGGCCGTGGTGATTGTGCTGGTGGTGAGCTTTGTCTCGCTGGGGCTGCACAAGCGGCCCGGTCAGCATCCGCTGTGGCGCCGCTGGACGCTGGACATGCGCCCCGGGTTGGTGGTGGGCATCACTATTCCGCTGGTGCTGGCGGTGACGTTTCTGGCCATGAATTACTGGGGCATCGGTTTGCACAAGATTTCACTGGGCTCGCTCATCATCGCGCTCGGCCTGCTGGTGGATGACGCCATCATTGCGGTGGAAATGATGGTGCGCAAGATGGAGGAGGGCTACGACAAGGTGCGCTCGGCCACCTTTGCCTATGAGCTCACGGCCATGCCGATGCTCACGGGCACGCTGATCACGGCAGCGGGCTTCCTTCCCATCGGCCTGGCCAGATCGACCGTGGGCGAGTACACCTATGCCATTTTTGCGGTGACAACGATCGCGCTGATCACCAGCTGGGTTGTCTCGGTGTACTTTGTGCCCTACCTGGGTACGCTGCTGCTCAAAACACCGCCGCATGTGCTGGCGGCCGCTGGCGCAGGGCGCTCGGCCGATGAACCCCACGAAATTTTTAACAGCCCGTTTTACAACTTGTTCCGCCGCGCTGTGAACGGCTGTGTGCAGCACCGCTGGATCACTATTGGTGCCACGGCCCTGCTGTTTGCGCTGGGCGTTGCCGGCATGAGCAAGGTGCAGCAGCAGTTTTTCCCCGACTCCAGCCGACCCGAGATTTTGCTGGACTTGTGGTTCCCGGAAGGCACCTCGTTCGCCGCCAACGAAGCGGTGACCCAACGCGTCGAGGCACGCCTGCTGGCTGAGCCCGGCGTGCGATCGGTCAGCGCCTGGGTGGGATCGGGTGTGCCGCGCTTTTATTTGCCGCTGGAGCAGGTCTTTCCGCAGACCAACGTGTCTCAGCTGATCGTCTTGCCGCCAGACCTGAAAACACGCGAGCTGTTGCGCGCCAAGCTGCCCGCCTTGCTGGCCCGGGAATTCCCCGAGGTGCGTAGCCGCGTGAAGCTGCTGGCCAACGGCCCTCCGGTGGCGTATCCGGTGCAGTTTCGCGTGCTCGGGCCGGACCCGTTGGTGTTGCGCGAGCGCGCTGACGAGGTCAAGGTCGCCATGCGCGAAAGCCCGAACACGCGCGGCGTTAACGACAACTGGAATGAATCGGTCAAGGTGCTGCGTCTGGAAGTGGATCAGGCCAAGGCGCGCGCGCTGGGCGTGAGCAGCCAGTCGATTGCGCAGGCCACCCGGACCCTGTTGACGGGCTCACCGGTCGGCCAGTTCCGGGAAGGTGACAAATTGATTGACATTGTGCTGCGCCAGCCGCTGGATGAACGCGACGCCCTCACTGACCTCGGCAATGCCTACCTGCCCACCGCCTCGGGTAAATCGATACCGCTGACCCAGATCGCCAAGCCCGTCTTTGCCTGGGAGCCGGGCGTGATGTGGCGAGAAAACCGTGATTACGCCATCACCGTGCAAAGCGAGATCGTCGAAAGTCTGCAGGCTGCGACGGTGACGCAGGAGTTGCTGCCAAAGCTCAAGGCCCTTGAAAACAAGTGGCGCAGCAATGGATTGACGGGCTATCGCATTCAGGTGGCGGGTACGGTCGAGGAAAGCAGCAAGGGATCGGCATCCATCGCCAAGGGGATTCCGATCATGCTATTTTTGACCTTCACACTCTTGATGCTGCAACTGCACAGCTTCAGCCGCGCCGTGCTGGTGTTCATCACCGGGCCACTCGGCATTGCCGGGGTGGCAGGCGCGCTGATTGTGTTGGGTCGGCCTTTTGGCTTTGTGGCTTTGTTGGGTGTGATCGCGCTCATGGGCATGATCCAGCGCAACTCGGTGATTCTGATTGACCAGATCGAGCAGGACCGTGCCCGCGGTGTACCCGTCTGGGATGCGATTGTCGAGTCAGCCGTGCGGCGCCTGCGGCCGATTGTGCTGACGGCCGCTGCCGCCGTGCTGGCCATGATTCCGCTGTCGCGCAGCGTGTTTTGGGGCCCGATGGCAGTGGCCATCATGGGCGGCCTTGTTGTGGCGACGGTGCTGACGCTGCTGGCATTGCCCGCCATGTATGCCGCATGGTTTCGCGTCAGGCGCGAAGTGGACGACCCGCTGGTATCCGCATGAATCCGCCCGGCAAAAACGTGCCCTGGGAAAATCATCGCCGATACAGGCTAAAATGAAAAGTTGACCGATTCCAGGCGGGAATTCTGAATTTGTTCGGATTCCCGTTGTTTTTTT
>DASUIO010000051.1:0-2169 GCA_036279755.1 Polaromonas sp.
GGCGCATGCCGGTGACCAAGGTGCTGCCTTACCAGTGGTATGACACCCCCAACATCCGCGTCGGCACATTGCAGGACTTTGAAGCCCTGGCCGTGAAAAACCGGCTGCAGATTCTGGACCAGTTTGGCCTGCAGGACGGCCGGGAAATCCGCTTCCTGCCCAACGCGCGCGCCAGCCGTGCGGTATTCAAGTTCCAGCGGGCCTGAAGCGCAAGCTGTACGTCTGCGACCCGGCCCCGAGGCGCAACAGCTCGTCACCTACCTGGGCTGGCTGCTGCGCTCGCTCGGCCTGGCGTGAATATCCGGCGGCAGCCCACGCGGCGCGCGGTATGCTTGCCTTCTTGATGAAAACCTCCGAACCCAGCACCATTTTGCGCTCCGTGCCCCTGCTTGAAAGTCTGTTCGAGCGCCTGTTCGGCCGCTGGGTGCGCCAGGTCTCGCCCGCCACGCTGCGCGTCGATGCGATGGCCGGTTTGCTGGGCGCGGTGCTGGTCTTGCCGCAAGGCATTGCCTTTGCCACGCTGGCCGGTTTGCCGCCTGAATATGGCCTGTATACCGCCATCGTTCCGTGCATCATCGCCGCGCTGTTTGGCTCCAGCTGGCACGTCATGTCGGGGCCCACCAACGCCAATTCGCTGGCGCTGTTTGCCATGCTCTCGCCGCTGGCGCTGGCCTTTAGCCCGCTGTATATTCAGCTGGCGCTGGCCGTCACAGTGATGGTCGGCATCATGCAGTGGCTGATTGGGGCGCTGCGCCTGGGCGTGCTGGCCAACTTCATTTCTCCGGCGGTGCTGTTTGGGTTCACCTCGGGCGCGGCGCTGCTGATTGCCGTGCATGCCTTGCCCGATCTGCTGGGCCTGGCCGCCGCGCCCGAGCACAGCGCCGCCGCCGTGCTCAGGCATGTATTCACGCAGCTGCCCCATGCGCAACCGCTTGCGCTGGCGGTGGGCGGCATCACCCTGGTCGTGGCGCTGCTGCTGCGCCGCTGGCGCCGCAACTGGCCTTACATGCTTATCGGGCTGGTGGTGGCCACCGCGCTGGCATGGGGGTGGAGTCACACCCTGAATGCCGGCAGCCTGACACCGTCTACTGCACTGCGCACCGTAGGGCAGATTCCCGTGCCGTGGCCGCGCTTCGAGGTGCCGCACATCAGCTGGACGCAGGCTTCAGAGCTGGTCGGACTGGCGTTTGCGCTGACCATCGTGGCCTTGGGTCAGGCCATCTCGATTGCCAAGACGGTGGCCTTGCGTTCCGGCCAGCGTATCGATGCCAATCGCGAGTTCCGGGGCCAGGGCCTGTCGAACATCGTTGGCGGATTTTTCTCGTGCTATGTCTCCTGCGGCTCCATGAACCGCTCCATGCCTAACCTCGAAGCCGGTGCCCGGACCCCGCTGGCCTCGGTGTTCTCTGCCCTGCTGTTGCTGGGGCTGGTGGCGGTCAGCGCGCCGTTGCTGGCGCAGATTCCCATGGCCGCCCTGTCGGCGCTGCTGCTGCTGGTCGCGCTGGCCCTGCTCGACCTGGCACGCTGGCGCCAACTGTTTACCCTGAGCCACACTGATTTTGGCGTGGCGCTGGCCACCATGGTGGCCACGGTCACCATCCGGCTGGAGATTGCCATTTTGCTGGGCATGCTGCTGTCGCTGATGTCTTTTCTGTACCGCACCTCGCGGCCCGCCATGCGCACCATGGGTTTTGACAGCCGCGCGCCAGACCGGCCGTTTGTGGTGATCGACAAGGCGCAGGATGACCCGGACGAGCCCGCCCATCAGGCGCTGCCAGAATGCCCGCAACTCAAGCTGCTGCGCATGGAGGGCGAGGTGTACTTCGGCGCCACCCAGCACGTGGCCGACATCCTGCACGCGCTGCGCAGCCAGCCGCGGCCGCAAAAGCATTTGCTGGTCATGGGCAAGAGCATGAACTTCATTGACCTGGCCGGCGCCGAGCTGTGGGAGGCCGAGCTCGCCGCGCGCCGCGCCATGGGCGGTGACCTGTACTTTCACCGGCCGCGGCCGGAGGTGATTCGCATGTGGCGTAAAACCGGCTTTACGCGCGTGCTTGGGCCCGAGCACCAGTTTCCCGACAAAGCCACCGCCATTGCCACCATCTTCAAAAAGCTGGACCCCGAAATTTGCCGGCATTGCACGGCGCGCATTTTTTGGGAATGCAAAAC
>DASUIO010000052.1:0-3064 GCA_036279755.1 Polaromonas sp.
ATCACCGGCATCCCGGTGCGTTTTAGCCAGATTCGTGCCAAGCGCGACAAGCCCGGGCTGGCTCCCCAGCATCTCGCCGCTGTCAAGGCGGTAGCGGAAATCTGCAACGCGCAGGTCGAAGGCCTTGCGCTGCGTGCGCAAACACTGACCTTCGTGCCCGAAAAAATACGGTCCGGGAATTTCCGCTTCGACATCGGCACGGCCGGCAGCATCACGCTCCTCTTGCAGGCGCTCCTTCCGGTCCTGATTTCCGCGCCGGGACCCAGCCAAATTACCGTGACCGGCGGAACCGATGTGCGGGCTGCGCCGCCGCTGGATTATTTCTCCAACGTCCTGCTGCGTCTGCTGCGCACGATGGGCGTAGAGGCGCAGCTGGAAACGCGACGGCGAGGCTACTACCCGCGTGGCGGTGGCGAAGTGGCAATCGGGATCATGCCGGCAGGGCTCAAGCCCCTTCAGATCGCGTCCTGCGGCGCGCTCACGGCCTTGCGCGGCGTCGCGCATGTTGCCAATCTGCCGGCCCACATCGCTGAACGCATGCGCGGTGCGGCCCTGCAAAGGCTCGGCGACATTGGCGCAGAGGCGCACATCGAAACCAGCGTGCTCGGCCCCGAGCGCGCTATCGGGCACGGCGGGGCGATCGTGCTGTGGGCGGAAACGAGAGACACCACGCTCGGTTCCGGCCGGGTGGCCGAGCGCGGCTTGCGCGCGGAGGTGCTGGGCGAATCGGCCGCGGCCGAACTGGCCGCTGATCTTGCCTGTGGCGCGGCAGTCGATATCCATGCGGCGGACCAGCTTTTGATCTACACCGCGCTGGCCAGAAGCGACTCGCGCTTCACGGTGCGCGAGTTGAGCAGCCATGCACAGACGGCAATGTGGCTGATTGGCCGCTTCCTGCCAATCCATTTCCGGACCGAGGCACATGGTGCATGCGTGGCTGTCACTGTTTGCCATGCGCCTGGCGGGCCGCCATAGGATGCCCCCACAGCGTGACATACACCACCCCCGTTGGTGTCTATCGCTTGCAAGCCAAATGCAAGCCGTCCATTTTTCAGTCGACGATGTGGTGCTTTCCAACAAGATGGACGGAACTCGCTTGCGGACCCTCCTCGCCCATTTCCTCAATCAAGCGCACTTCAGCACCGACTGCCAGCATGTCGAAATCACCTTCGACCAGGCTGTTGCGGTGAAAGTAGACGAGCTTGCCATCGGAGGTCTCGATTCTTCCGAAATTGTCGTCCGGGTAGAGTTCAACGACCCGTCCATGTGCCGGCGCCTCATGCGCCTTGACCTTGCCTTGCTGGTGGCGGGCGTGTTCCTCGATCTGGCGACGCATGGCGTCAAAGGCATCGCGAATGGCAACATAAATGTCGCTATAGGCGCGATGCTCGTCCGGTTCACGGCCTGCCACCAATTCCCGCTCCGGCACCTTGACGTCGATGCGGATGTGGTAATGATTGCCTTGGTGATGGTGCCTGTGCAGGGCTTCTACCGCGACACGGCAACTCATGATGTCCTTGTAAAAATTTCCCAGCTTTTCTGCACGCTCGCGAATCTTGGCCTCGACAGCCTCCGAGCGCTCCAGATTACGGAAAGTGATCTGCACAGGTGATTTCAGTGACGAGTTCATTTGACTTGGCCCTCATGATCATGCCTACTTAGTCCGGTTGCCTTTATTGGCACCCGGGTCGTGCTTTCTGCGTGCCATCGCTTGCTCCTCTCCCCAAATTGAATACCGCAACATTCAACTTGATGCAGAAAGAGGACGGGTCAGGTCACGGCGCAGCTCAGGCTCACAGCCAAGCCGCAGAAAGGCCCCATTCTTTTTTAAGCCCTCCGGCGGTTCCCCCGACTTGCCCCCCGGAGGGCGAACAAAACTGGGGAACCGCCGCAAAGCTCAAACCGCCACCCGCATGAGAAGTATCTAAAAATCGACGCAAAGCCTGTTGATAAAAATCAACGGTTTGCAGATGGCGCTGTGCGCCGGGAAAAACGGCGGCCATAAAAGCGAATGGTTTGCTGAAAATGCTTTCGCAGTGCGCCAATGGCGCGGCCATCCATTTGCTGAAGGCATGGCTGCTGCCGTGACGGGCCAGTCTTCGCGATCAGTCCAGGTAAGGCAGGGTTATGCTTGCGACTTATGTATTCGCACAATTTCGGCTTGACGCAGGATCCGTTTTCCATCGCGCCCGACCCGCGTTACCTCTTCATGAGCGAGCGCCACCGGGAAGCGCTGGCGCACCTGCTTTACGGCGTGGCCGGCCCGAATGGCGCAGCAGGCGGCACGGGTGGCGGCTTTGTGCTGCTCACGGGTGAAATCGGCACCGGTAAAACCACCATCTGCCGTTGCTTCCTGGAGCAGATTCCTGCCGGCTGCCATGTGGCCTACATCTTCAACCCCAAGCTCACCGTCACCGAGTTGCTGCAGTCCATCTGCGAGGAGTTCCACATCACTGTGGCGCATGCCGCCTCGAACCCGCCTACGGTCAAGGACTACATCGATGCGCTCAATGCCTTTCTCCTGCAGAGCCACGCCGCCGGGCAAAGCAGCGTACTCATCATCGACGAGGCGCAGAACCTCAAGCCCGACGTGCTGGAGCAGCTGCGCCTGCTGACCAACCTGGAAACCAACGAGCGCAAGCTGCTGCAGATCGTGCTGATCGGCCAACCTGAACTGCGCGCCATGCTGGAACGCCCCGAGCTGGAGCAGCTGGCCCAGCGCGTGATCGCGCGTTTTCATCTGGATGCACTGACCGATGCCGAAACCTCGCAGTACATCCAGCATCGTCTGGCTGTGGCCGGTCACACCGGCCCGCTGCCGTTTGACCCGAGGTCGCTGCAACGCATCCACCGCCTTGCGCGCGGGGTGCCACGCCGCATCAACCTGCTATGCGGGCGCGCGCTGCTTGGGGCCTGGGCGAATGGCCTGCACGGCGTGGACCGGACTGTGGTGGACAAGGCCGCTGCCGAGGTGTTCGGGCCTGAAATCGCGCATACGCCGACCGCCGGCCCGCGGCCCGCAATCTACGCGTTTGGCGGCCTTGCCGTGCTGGCTGGCGCAGCG
>DASUIO010000053.1:0-4303 GCA_036279755.1 Polaromonas sp.
CTGGCAAGCGAGCTGCTGGACAACGGCCCGGTCTGGCTGGGGCTGCTGCTGGACAGTCCGGAGACCGTGCTGCAGCTGACACCCAACCATTTGGAGCTCGAAAAACTCAATGCGAAAGTCGGCGTCGCCGCCCTCTACCCATGCGCGGAAGCACCCCCGCTGATTGGGCGCGCGAACCGCGAAGCGCGGGCGTTCATAGCCCCCACGCTTGCCACTGCGTGTGCTGCGCTGCCCCCCGAGGGGGCTGAACTTGCTCGGGGCGGCCCTTCGCTGCGTTCGATGGCCTCCACGCTTGCCATGGCGACCACCGATGCGCCTGATCTGGAGGTACGCGCCTTCGCGGCCGCCATCGGCATCAGCGAAGACCCGGTGACGGGCAGCCTCAATGCCAGCCTGGCACAGTGGCTGATCGCCGAAGGCCATGCCCCAAAGCACTATGTGGCGTCGCAAGGGGTCTGCCTGGGCCGTGCCGGGCAAGTCCACATTGAGCGCGATGCGTCCGGCCAAGTCTGGGTTGGCGGGGAATCGGTCACCTGTATCGACGGCACGGTAACGCTATAACCCCATCTCATTGCCACGCTGCAAACGCCGCGCGGTGTGCTCACGCTTGAATCCAAAGGAATCTGAATGCACCCCAGCCTGCCCAGCCTGCAAGAGATTGAAAACTCGGCCCGCGTGGTCTACCGCGAATTCCAGGCCACGCCACAATACCGCTGGGGCCTTTCCAGCCAGCGGCTGGGCACCGACTGCTGGATCAAGCATGAGAACCACACACCGGTAGGCGCTTTCAAGATCCGCGGCGGACTCACCTACTTTGATGCACTCAAACAACGCGGCGAACTGCCGCACGAAGTCATCAGCGCCACGCGCGGCAACCACGGCCAGAGCATCGGCTGGGCGGCTCGCGCGCACGGCGTGGCCTGCACCATCGTGGTTCCACAGGGCAATTCGCTGGAAAAAAATGCCGCCATGCGCGCCTTGGGCGTGACGCTGATCGAACTTGGCCAGGACTTCCAGGAAAGCCGCGAGTTCGCCATGCAACTGGCCGCCGAGCGCGGTGCCCATATGGTGCCGAGCTTTCACGCCGACCTGCTGCGAGGCGTGGCGACCTACTGGTGGGAGTTCATGCAGGCGGTGCCGCAACTCGATCTGGTGTACGTGCCGATTGGCCAGGGCTCGGGCGCCTGCGCGGCGATTGCCGCCAAGCTGGCCTTGAAGCGCAAGCTGCGCATCATCGGCGTGGTCAGCGCGCATGCCACCACCTACGCCGACTCCCTGGCCGCTGGCCGCGTGGTGGAAGCGCCGGTGACCACGCAACTGGCCGACGGCATGGCCTGTCGCATCGCGGACCCGGCGGCGCTCGACATCCTGCTGCCACAGCTTGAGCGCATCGTACAGGTCACCGACGACGAGGTTGCCCAAGCCATGCGCGACCTGTATGCCGACACACACAACGTGGCCGAAGGCGCAGGCGCCGCCAGCTTTGCCGCCGCCATGCAGGAGCGGGACCGGAACAAGGGGCAGGTGGTGGGCACCACGCTGTGTGGCGGCAATGTGGACAGCGCGACGCTGGCCAAGGTGCTGAGAAGCTAGCGCAGATTGCCCGTATGTCCCAGCGAATAGCGGCCCGGTTGCGGCCAGACCGTCAGGCCGTGGGGTTCACGGCCGACCTTGATCTTGTCTACGCCGCCTGATTGTGTGTCAATCCGGTACACAGTGTCGTCATAGCGTCCTGACAGCCAAAGGTATTTTCCATCGGCACTGACGTTACCCATGTCGGGGCTGCCGCCGCCTGGTATGGGCCAATTCTTGACGACGCTGCGGCTGGAAAAATCAATCACCGAAACGCTTCCCTTGCCGCCCGGCGTGCCGCGAATCTTGTTGCCGCCGCGATTGGCCACGTACAGGCTTTTGCCGTCACGGCTGGGGTACAGGCCATGGGCGCCCACGCCGGTTTCAATAAAACCGATCTGCGTGAAGGTCTCGCCGTCCACCAGGTGCACGCCGTCAGCCATCATGTCGGCGACGAAAAAAGTCTTGCCATCGGGTGAGGCCCTGACGTCCTGGGGCATGCCGGGGGTGGTGCAAATGTCGGCTCCCGGCTGGCTGGGGTCGGGTATCTTGCGCGGCTTTTTGCCGGGTGCGGCAATCGCGGCCAAGGCATCGGGCCGGTTGAAGTAGCGGCTGAGCTTGAGGGTGCCCGCTACCTTGCGGTTCACCAGATCAATTTTTGTGATGGTGCCGTCAAACTCGCAGGTAAACAGCGCAAACCGGCCGTCGATTGAAAAATCCGCATGGTTGATGCCGGGGCAATCGGGCGTGGCAACCGAATAGCTCAGCACCATGCTGTGCGCATCGCGAAAGTCCAGGCGCTTGAAAGCTTCGACCACCACAATCGCCAGCTTGCCATCGGGCGAAAAATACAGGTTATAGGGGTCTTCCACCGGAACCGGTTTACCCGGCTTTCCGGTCTGCGGGTTGATCGGTGTCAGGCTGCCGTCGGTGCGCCCTTCCGCATTGTTGGCCACCCACAACGTCTTCAAGTCCCACGAGGGAACGACATGCTGCGGGTTGATGCCGACCTTGAATTTATCGACCACTTTGAGCGTGGCGGGGTCAATCACCGACACCGTGTTTTCGGCGCGATTGGGCACATAAACCCGCTCCAGCGCACCCGCCGTTGCGGCGCTCAGTTTGCCCTTGCCCGTTTCGCTATAAAGATTCATCGCATCCGGCACGGGCGGCATGCCGGTCACGGTTGCAACGGGCTGCGCTGGAGAAGGCGATGCCGCCGGGGGCGGTGCCTGTCCGCTCAAAGCGATTGCGCTCCCCACCAACACGGCGGCAGCGGCAACGATAGCAAGACGGGAATAAGCGGACATAAAACGACTCTAAAAGGGCTGATGAAAGATTTTACCGGCGCGCCTGGGCAGCTCTGATCGCTTCAACCGTATGCGCCACGATCAGTTCCACGCCCAATTCACCCAGGGCGGCACTGGATTTGCGCGGGTCGCCCACCGTACCAGCCCCGGCCCCTTCGCGCGCGGCGTCCTCGAAACGCTCAGTGCGCACCAGTGAAGGGTCGATCGCCATCATCAACGAGGTGTCGGCACTGCCCGCGTGGGTTCCAATCTGCGCGTTACTCAGCCCTCTGGCGCGCAGGGCATCGTTATAGGGCTTTTGCGCCACGCTGTAATACGCCTCGATGAAATGAACCCTGGCTGGAGTGGCCGACCATTCGCGATTCAGGCGGGCAGCAATGCTCTTGAGCTGCGGCTGATAACCGCCGTGGTCGCCAATCAGAACGATATCCCGGAAACCATGCTGCTTGAGGCTGCGCGCCGCGCCCTCGACGATGCCACCAAAAGCCTCGGCAGAAACAGAGAATGTTCCAGCGAAGCGCATGTGCCCCTGGGGCGGCGTGATGGCGCCTTCCGGCACGTAGGCGATGACGGGCGCCACCAGCGTGTTCCCCAGACGGCTGGCGATTTTTCCCGCCAGCACCTTGACGCGGACATTGTGCTTGCCCAGCGCCATGTGCGGGCCACTTTGCTCCGTTCCACCGATCGGAATGATGACGGTGGACGCGCCCGCCTTGAGCGACTGCGCAACCTCGGTCGAGGTCAGATCTTCCAGCATGACCCGGGCCGGCTCCGCCGCAAGGGCTTCAAGCCCCATCAGGGCACCCAACAAGACCATCCAGACCGTACGCATGACCATTTCCTTGTTTTCCAGGCACAAACCATTTGCACAACGCCAAAAACCCGTCGTCTTGACGAGGGGCTCCCGCGTTTGGCTGCGAATTATCACCGGCTTTGGCAAAGCCCCCGCAAGCTTGTTGCCACAATCAGGCCATGGGAACACTTTATTTGGTACGCCACGGCCAGGCTTCGTTTGGCGCGGAGGACTATGACGTGCTGAGCGCACTGGGGCACCAGCAGAGCCTGCGTCTGGGGGAATACTTCAAGTACAAGGGCGTTCGCTTTGAGGCCGCCCTGACCGGCACCCTGACGCGGCAGATCCAGACCTTTGTCGACATTTACAAGGGCATGGGGTTGGAGTTTGAAAGCGAGGCGGCAGGGGTAGGGGCCAGCGCAGTGCGCGAAGCGACAGGCGTGGGGGCCCATTTACTTTGGCCCGGCCTGAATGAATTCGACAGCAAAGCTGTGATAGGCGCCATCCATCCGCACCCACTCGAAAAACCCGACACGCCCGAGCTGTACAAGCACCATTTTCGCCTGCTGAAGGTGGGCCTGACGCAATGGATGACCGGTGCGGTCAGTCCCCAGGGCATGCCCAGCTA